>NZ_LZJM01000074.1:0-58613 GCF_001667665.1 Mycobacterium sp. E342 | reverse complement strand
CGAGGTGTCCGCGGCGGCGACGGCGGCTTCGGTGTCGGCTTCGGCGCCCGCCGCGCCCGTCACGGCGACCGCGCCGGCGCCCGGCGTCCGGGGAACCCGTCCGCCGGAGGCGACCGCGACGGCGCAGGCCGCTCCGTCGGCGGCGATCACCGGCGCGGCTCCCGTGCGGGCCTGGTCGCTGACCGGCAAGCAGCCGCAGGTCACGCCCGCCCCCGCCGGCGAAGAGACCACCGACGAGCCCGCGGCCGCCAAGCGCAAGGGCCGCCTGTTCCGGCTGCCGGTCCTGGCCGCGGTCGTCGGCGGGGCGGCGGCGGTGGCGCTGGTGGGGACGGCCCTCACGATCGGCCTGACCTCGGCGAACAAATCCGCGACGACGCCGGCGCCGGGCGTGACCAGCAGCCCGGTTCCCGCGCCGCCCGCCCACACGGCGACCGCCCAGCCGCCGTCGCCCACCGAAGAGGCTCCCGCCCCGTCGACCACGGACACCAACCCGCCCGCCAACACCGAGACGCCGTCGACCAGCGTCCCGTCAGCCAAACCGCAGCAGGCGCCGCCGCTGGCGGCCGCGCCGCGTCAGGCGATCCCGCGGATACCGGAGGTCCCGCCCATTCCGGCGGTCCCCGGACTCAACGAACCCATCCCCGGTCTGGACCGGGTCAACCAGATCATTCAAGGCATTGGGGGAGACTTGGGCATCAGCGGCATCCCCCAATTGGACCCTCAGCTGGGAACGACCCGATAGGTCAACGCTTTTCGCCCTTGTTCTCCGCCTTCGCGGCCTCTTTGAGGTGCTCGTTGAGGGTCTTGTCCTTCTCGATCTGGTCCTGCAGAGCCTGCTCGTCGCGCGAGTCGTCTGCCTTCGCCTGACTGTCGGAATCGGCACCCTCGGGCACTTCGTGCCTGGGGTTGCCGTCCTCGTCCAACCACTCGTTGACCGCGGTCCCCGACACGCTTCCCCCGGTGCCGGGCAGCACGATGGTGGGCTTTTCCTTGTAGGCCTCCATCATCTCGGCGGCCTTCTTCTTGTCGCCTTCGTCCGGCTCCGGCTTTTCCGTCAGCTTTTGATCGGTGTCTTGATCAGCCGATTTATCGTCCTGGACGCTCATGCATCAAACCCCCTCGCAATCGCATGTCGCGATGTTCGGGGGGTTACCCGTTGCGGCGTTGTGTCGAAACTCTCACTGCCGCGATCGTTCGCGCTTGACCAGCTCGACGAGCGCCAGCGGGATCCGCATCGGCTCGGGCGCGCTTGACAGCCGCTCCGCGACCGCCTGCTCGAGCTGGTCGACGAACTCCCCGGCCCGCGCGTCGCGGACGCCGCCGTCCAGCCCGCGCACCAGGGCGGGGAACAGCGCCGCGCGGGCGAAGGCCGCCCACTGCGCCCCGAAGGCCTCGGCGTCGTGGTCCACCCGGAATCGGGCCCAGAATCGATCCTCGGCGGTGAACAAGTCGAGACCGTCGATCGACAGGCCTTCGAAGCGTCCGCTGGGCGAGAACGGCGCGCGAAAGTCCTTCTCGCTGCGGGCAAATGTGGGAATGGTCATGCGCCGGGCCTCGTCCTGGCGCAGCAGGCCGTCGCGCACGTGCTCACGCAGCGCCGCGAGCATCGCGTCGAGCAGCGTCGGGAAACCCGGCGTGCCGTCCTCGTCGAGGGCGATCGTCATCACCACCAGCCGCCCGTCGGGGGCCAGTTCGCGGCCGCGGAACGCCACGAAGTTGTGCCAGTCCAGGGCCGCCTGGTCGGCGTAGGCCGCGTGCACCGTGTCGTCGGTGCTGTAGGCGACGTGCACGTGGTCGTGCACCTCGCCCGGCATCGTGCTCAGCCACTGCGTGGCCCACGATGACCAGCCGAGGTTGACCGTCTGTGACGGCACGATCTGGCCGTAGAAGGACCGGCCGATCGACGACGCGAACGTCGCCGCGTCCAGGTGCAGGTAACTCTCGGGGTCGTCGGACAGGGTGTGGAACAGCGCCGAGAAGTCGTTGTCCGGTATGTCGGTGTGCGCCACCAGGATTGCGTGGTCGTGCCGGGTCCGCCGACGCAGCACCGTGATGGCCGCGCACAGCGGCTTGAGCGAATTGTGCCCGTTGGCGGCGCCGTAGTCGGCGATGACGATGGGCTGCGGAGGCTTGGGCAGCGTCACCTGCTCGGCGGCCCGCTCGAACAACGCGATGGCCGTGGCCAGCCCGGCGGCCTGCAGCCGCGACGACTGCGTGTACACGGGTTCGGGCCGGACCACAATGCTCGATTCGGGCATCCGAGGTTCAGGCCGCATGGCCCAACGATAGTCGTCAGCCGGACGTGGGGTAGCTCACGCCGGTCAGCTGCTCGGAGAGCTCCCAAAGCCGTTGGCAGTCAGCCTCGTTGCGGGCCCACTCGGGCACCTTGGCCGGTCGGACCCCACCGCCGGCGGCCTCGTAGAATCCGCGGGGCCCGTAGTACGCGCCGCCCTGGGCGTGCGGCGCGGCCGCGGCGTAGAGCGCCGGAAGGATGCCCTCGTCGATCTCCTGCCACAGGAACGGGGTGAACCGCCAGGACGCCTTGTAGAGCCGTTCCATCAGCGAGGGCTTGTCGCGGCCATGCGAGGGCCCGGCGATCTGCAGGTTGGTCTTGGTCAGGCCGGGATGCGCGGCGTTGGACATGATGCCCCAGCCGGCCGCGCGGCTGCGCCGGTCCAACTCGAGGGCGAACATCAACACCGCCAGCTTCGACTGGCCGTAGGCCGACATCGCCGCGTAGGACTTCTCGAACTGCGGATCGTCGAAGTGGATCTTGGCGTTCTGCCGGGCCGCCAGGCTGCTCAGGGTGACGACGCGCGCCTTGCCGGCGGCGCGCAGCAGCGGCAGCAGGTGGCCGGTGAGGGCGAAGTGCCCGAGATGGTTGCTGCCGAACTGCAATTCGAAGCCGTCGGCGGTGGTGTCGCGTTCGGGCGGCGTCATGACGCCGGCGTTGTTGATCAGGATGTCGATGGGGCGGCCCTCGGCGTTGAGCTGCTCGCCCAGCGCGGCGACCGCGGCCAGCGACGACAGGTCCAGCGACTTGATGGTCAGCTTGGCGTCGGACACGGTGGCGCGGATCTCTTCGATCGCCTTTTCGCCTTTGGCGCGATTGCGGATCGCCATGACGACGTCGGCGCCGGCGGCCGCGAGCCGCCGGGCCAGGCCGAAGCCCAGGCCGCTGTTGGCGCCGGTGACGATCGCCAGCTTGCCCGACAGGTCGGGCACCGTGGCGACGAGATCGTTGGCCATGCGAATCACTCCCTTCGTGTGTGCGCCCCGTCATAGTGTGCTCTTTGTGTCGGCTCGTCGACAGCGCATCCGCGGCTGGGCGGCCGCGTTGGTCCTCGGTACGCTGCCGGCGCTTGCCTTTCCCGCGCCGTCGTGGTGGTGGCTGGCCTGGTTCGGCCTGGTGCCGCTGCTCCTGTTGGTGCGGGCCGCACCTTCCGAATGGGACGGGGCCGTGCGGGCCTGGTTCGGCGTCGCCGGATACATGCTGGCCACGCACTACTGGCTGGTGACGTTCGTCGGCCCGTTGCTGGCGGTGATGGCCGCCGGCTTGGGTGCGCTCTGGCTGCCCTGGGGCTGGTTGGCGCATCGGTTGCTGTCCGCGCCGGCCGAACTGGGCCGAACGGTCGCCGCCATGGTGGTGTTGCCCAGCGCGTGGGTGGCGGCCGACGCCGTGCGGTCCTGGCCGCCGCTCGGTGGGTCATGGGCGGCACTGGGCGCGTCCCAATCCGCGCAGCCCGTCACCCTGGCGTCGGCGTCGTTGGGCGGGGTATGGCTGACGAGTTTCCTTGTGGCCGCGGTCAATACGGCTCTGGTGGGTGCTGTCGTGCACCGCGAGGTGTTCGGTCGGCTCGTCGCACTGGGCTGCGCGGTGGGCCTCGCGGCGGTCGGCCCGGCCTGGTATTTCCTGGGCCCGTCGCCCGCCGACGGTCGCACGGTGCGGGTGGCGCTGGTGCAGCCCGGCGACATCGCCGATGCCGGCGCGCGTCAGGCCGCAAGCGAGGGGCTCACCGCTTCGGTGGCGGGGCAGCGCCCGGACTTGGTGGTCTGGGGGGAAAGCAGCGTGGGATCCGACCTCTCCAGCCACCCGGAGGTTGTGGCGCGGCTTGCCGAATTGTCCCGGCGGGTGGGCGCGGACCTGTTGGTCAACGTCGACGCGCCCGCGCCCGGCGGTGGGATCTACAAGTCGGCGGTGCTCATCGGGCCGGGCGGAACGTTGGGCACGTATCAGAAGACCCGGCTGGTGCCGTTCGGCGAATACGTGCCGCTGCGACCGCTTTTCGGCTGGATCACCCGCCACAGCAGGGCCGCGGCCGAGGACCGGCAGCGCGGGACCGGGCCCGTCGTGTTGCACGCCGGCGCCGTGGCGATCGGCCCGCTGGTCAGCTACGAGACCCTGTTCTCCGACCTCGCCCGCCGGGAGGCGCAACTGGGGGCGGAACTGTTGGTCTATCAGAGCTCCACGTCGTCATACCAGGGGAGTTGGGCGCAGCCGCAGCTGGCCGCGCAGCCGGCGGTGCGCGCCGTCGAGGCGGGCCGCCCGGCCGTGCACGCCGCATTGTCCGGCGACAGCTCGGCCTTCGACGCGCAAGGCCACCGGCTGGCGTGGTGCTCGTCGAACGTTCGCGGCGTGACCGTGGTGAGCGTGCCGCTGCGTTCGCGCGTCACGCCCTACCAACGGATGGGCGATTGGCTACCGGTGCTGGCCTTCGTCGTCCTCGTCCTAGGGTTCGTGCGCTGGCATCGCCCGGCCCGCAGCGCCACACGGCGTGGATGAGCAGCCGAAGCGCCGGATCCTCGAGGGGCGCCCGCGGACGCGACCTCAGTGACCCCGGGCCACCCACTCCTCGTAGTGCACGATCTCGTCGCCGATCGTGGTGCTGTCGCCATGGCCCGTGTGCACCACCGTCTCGCCGGGCAGCTTGCCCAGCCGCTCGGAGATGGACTGCAGGATGGTCGGGAAATCCGAATACGAGCGGCCGGTCGCGCCCGGGCCGCCGGAGAACAGGGTGTCCCCGCTGAACAGCACACCCATGTCGTGCGAATACCAGCACACCGACCCCGGGGAGTGGCCCGGCGTATGCAGCGCGCGCAGCTCCGTCCCGCCGATCGTGAGCGTCTCGCCGTCGGAAATGGAGCGAAAGTCGCTGTCGGGATGCGTCATTCGCCAGAGCACCTCGTCGGCCGGGTGCAGCAGCACCGGCGCGTCGAGCGCCTTGCCCAGCTCCGGCGCGACCGTCACGTGGTCGTTGTGGCCGTGCGTGCACACCACCGCGACCACGTGGCGTCCATCCACCGCCTCGATGATCGGCTCGGCCGTGTGCGCGGCGTCGAACACCACCACGTTGGAGTTGTCACCGATCAGCCAGATGTTGTTGTCGACTTCCCAACTGCCGCCGTCCAATTCGAACGTGCCGTGGGTCACCACCCGCTCGATGTTCACCATCAGAGCATCACCACCGACCGCAGCACCTTGCCCCCGTGCATCTTGTGAAACGCCTCCTCGACGTCTCCGAGGCCGATGCGCTCGGAGACAAACCTCTCCAGCGGCAGCCGGCCCTGCAGGTAGAGGTCGATCAGGGTGGGAAAGTCGCGCTCGGGCAGGCAGTCGCCGTACCACGACGACTTCAGCGACCCGCCGTGGCTGAAGAAGTCGATCAGCGGCATCTCGAGCTTCATGTCGGGCGTCGGAACTCCCACCAGCACAACGGTTCCCGCGAGGTCACGGGCGTAGAAGGCCTGCTTCCAGGTTTCGGGCCGGCCGACGGCGTCGATGGCGACGTTGACCCCGAACCCGTCGGTGAGGTCCTGGATGGCCTCGACGACGTCGGCCTCGCGGGCGTTGACGGTGTGGGTGGCGCCGAACGTGCGGGCCAGGCCCAGCTTGGTGTCGTCCACGTCGACCGCGATGATGCGCCTGGCCCCGACCAGCGCGGCGCCGGCGATCGCGGCATCGCCGACGCCGCCGCAGCCGATCACCGCGACGGTGTCGTCGCGGGTCACCGCGCCGGTGTTGATCGCCGCGCCGATGCCGGCCATCAGCCCGCAGCCGAGCAGGCCCGCGACGGCCGGGTCAGCGGCGGGATCGACCTTGGTGCACTGGCCGGCGTGTACCAGCGTCTTGTCGGCGAATGCCCCGATGCCCAGCGCGGGCGTCAGCTCCGTGCCGTCGGTCAGCGTCATCTTCTGGGCCGCGTTGAAGGTGTCGAAACACAGGTGCGGGCGGCCGCGCTTGCAGGCCCGGCACTGACCGCAGACGGCCCGCCAGTTCAGGATCACGAAGTCGCCCGGCTCGACCGCGGTGACCCCGGGCCCGACCGCCTCGACCCGGCCGGCGGCCTCGTGGCCCAGCAGGAAGGGGTACTCGTCGTTGATGCCGCCCTCGCGGTAGGTCAAATCGGTGTGGCACACCCCGCAGGCGATGACGTCCACCAGAGCCTCGCCGGGTCCGGGGTCCGGAACGACGATGTCCACCAGCTCGACGGGTTCGCCCTTTTTTCGTGAAATCACGCCGCGCACTGTCTGACTCATGGCCACCAACCTACGGTGTACCGTCGCTGACCATGCGCGCCGGTGACGATGCAGAGCTAAGCGATGAGGAGGAGCGGCGCATATGAACGGAGCACCCGAGACCGCTGAGGAATTCGCCGGACGAATCGCCGCGGCCATCGACGGCGCCAGCCTGACCCTGCTGCTGAGCATCGGGCACCAGACCGGTCTGCTGGACACGATGGCCGGATTGGCGCCGTCCAGCAGCGCGCAGATCGCCGAAGCGGCCGGCCTCAACGAGCGCTACGTGCGCGAGTGGTTGGCCGGCATGACGACCGGACGCGTCGTCGACTACGACGCCGCCACCGCCACCTACTCGCTGCCCGCGCACCGCGCCGCCGTGCTGACCCGGGCGGCCGGGCCGGACAACCTGGCCCTGGTGGCCCTGTTCGTCCCGCAGCTCGCCGAGGTCGAACAGAAGATCATCGGCTGCTTCCGCGACGGCGGCGGCCTGCACTACGGCGAGTTCCCCCGCTTCCACGCGCTGATGGCCGAGCAGAGCGGCGTCGTGTACGACAAGGCGTTGGTCGACGTCGTGCTGTCGCTCGTCGACGGGCTCGTCGAGCGCCTGCGCCGCGGAGCTGACGTGGCGGACTTCGGCTGCGGGAGCGGCCACGCGATCAACGTGATGGCCTGGGCGTTCCCGGCCAGCCGCTTCACCGGCATCGACTTCTCCGACGAGGCCATCGCCGTCGGTGCCCGCGAGGCCGCCGACCTCGGCCTGGCGAACGCGACCTTCGAGAGCCACAACCTGGCTGAGTTGGACAAGGCCGAGGCCTACGACCTCATCACCGTCTTCGACGCCATCCACGACCAGGCCCAGCCCGCGCGGGTGCTGGAGAACATCCACCGCGCGCTGCGGCCCGGCGGCGTCCTGCTGATGGCCGACATCAAGGCGTCCAGCCGGCTCGAGGACAACGTCGGCGTGCCGATGAGCACCTACCTCTACACCACCTCGCTGATGCACTGCATGACGGTGTCGCTCGCCTTGGACGGCGCCGGTCTGGGCGCCGCCTGGGGGACACAGCTGGCCACGGCGATGCTGGGCGACGCCGGGTTCGGCGACGTTCGAGTGGTGGAGATCGAGTCCGACCCGATCAACAACTACTACATCGCCTCCAAGTGATGGCGGCCCTCGACGCCCTGGACGACTGGCCGGTCGAGGCCGCCGCCGCCGCGGTGATTGGGCCCGGCGGGGTACTGGCCAGCCACGGCGACACCGGGCGGGTCTTCGAGCTGGCGTCGGTGACCAAGCCGCTGGTGGCGCGCGCCGTGCAGGTGGCCGTCGAAGAGGGCGTCGTCGACCTGGACACCGCCGCCGGGCCGCCGGGCGCCACCATCCGGCACCTGCTGGCGCACGCGTCGGGCCTGGCCATGCACAACGATCACGTGCTGGCCGCCCCCGGGGCGCGGCGCATCTACTCCAACCACGGCTTCACGGTGCTGGCCCAGGCGGTGGAGCGCGAGTCGGGGATCGACTTCGGCCGCTACCTGGCCGAGGCCGTGTGCGAACCCCTGGGCATGGCGGCCACCCGGCTGGACGGCGGCGCGGCGGCCGCCGGGTTCGGGGCGAAGTCGACCGTGACCGACCTGGCATCCTTCGCCGGCGACCTGCTGCGACCGGCGACGGTCTCGGCCGAGCTGCACGCCGAGGCGACGACCGTGCAGTTTCCCGGCCTCGACGGCGTATTGCCCGGCTACGGCGTCCAGCGGCCCAACGACTGGGGGCTGGGCTTCGAGATCCGGGACGCGAAATCGCCGCACTGGACGGGCGCGGGCAACTCGCCGCGAACCTACGGCCATTTCGGCCAGGCGGGGGGCTTCATCTGGGCGGATCCCGCACGCGACCTGGCCCTGGTGGCCCTCACCAACCGCGATTTCGGGGACTGGGCGCGGCAGCCGTGGCCTGCGCTTTCCGACGCCGTGCTGGCCGAATACGCCTAAGGGAAAATGCACACTAGCGCAACACGGGTATCACAAGGCACAATAGACACGCACGACACACAAAATAGTTAGCAATCCTGCTTTCCAGGTGCCGCCAGGTCGTTGGGGAAGACGTCCCTCGCGGAACCGAAGGAGCAGGAAATGCGTTCGTCGAATCAATTCGCCGACGTGACGACTGGCGTGGTGTACGTGCACGCCTCGCCGGCGGCGGTATGCCCGCATGTCGAGTGGGCGTTGTCGTCGACCCTCGGTTCGAAGGCGAACCTCACGTGGACCCCGCAGCCGGCCATGCCCGGACAATTGCGCGCGGTCACCAACTGGGTCGGGCCGGTGGGCACCGGCGCGAGGCTGGCCAACGCCTTGCGCTCCTGGTCGGTGCTGCGGTTCGAGGTCACCGAGGACCCCAGCCCGGGAGTGGACGGCCAGCGGTTCAGCCACACCCCACAGCTCGGCCTGTGGAGCGGGTCGATGAGCGCCAACGGCGACGTCATGGTCGGGGAGATGCGGCTGCGGGCGCTGATGGCGCAGGGCGCCGACACCCTGGCCGCCGAGCTGGACACGGTGCTCGGAACGGCGTGGGACGACGCCCTGGAGGCGTACCGCGACGGCGGCGAGGTCGGCGAGGTGACCTGGCTCAGCCGCGGCGTCGGCTAGCCCCTCAGCCCCGGCGCAGGATCTGCAGCGCGCCCGGAACCGCGGATATCTCCGCGGGCAGCGGGCAGGCGAAGTCGCCGTCGGCGTAGACGTTGATCCCGGGGCACTCGACGTGGATCGACTTGGCCCGCGTCGTGCTCACCTCGTCGAGGTCGATGTGGGTGCCCTTCATCACGGTGGGGAACAGGCGGACCAGCTTCGTCCGCGACGCCGAGTGCACCATAGTGATGTCGAGCAGGCCGTCGGTGGGATCGGCGTGCGGGCAGATCAGCATGCCGCCGCCGTAGCTGCGCGTGTTGCCGAAGGCCGCCAGCGTGATGTCGTCATCGATCTCCCGCGTCCCGTCGAGCACCATGCGAAACGGTAAGAGCCGCAGTTGCGATAGTTCGGCGAGCATCGCCAGGTAGTAGCGCAGCCGCCCGTGCGGCCAGGTCATCCGGTTGGCCCGGTCGGTCACCAGGGAGTCGAATCCGGTGGCGGCCACCGTGCCGAACCATTTCTCGCGCCCGTTGCTGTCGCGAATCTTCCCCAGGTCGACGGTTTCGGTACAGCCGTCGGCGACGATGTCCGCCGCGGCTTCCGGATCCTTTGTGGGAAGGTCGAATTCCCGGGCGTGGTCGTTGCCCGTGCCCGCCGCGACGATGCCCAACGGGACGTCGGTGCCCCCCAGCACCTGCAGCGCGTTGGAGACGACGCCGTCGCCGCCGGTCGCCATGACGGCGTCGGCGCCCTTGTCCAGAGCCGCGCTGACCAGATAGCGCGCGTCCTGGGCGTCGTCGCCGATGATCTCGACGACCTCCACGCCGCGGTGGTGCAGCCGAGCGATCGCCAGCTGTGCCGCCCGGATCGCCGCGCCGTGCCCCGAAACCGGATTGGTCAGCGCGATCACCTTCGCGATCTCGCGCCGGCTCATGGAATCAGCTTGCCGGGGTTGAGGATTCCGGCCGGGTCCAGGGTCGCCTTGACCGCACGCAGGACATGCACCCCGAGCTCGCCGACCTCGTCACGCATCCACGGCCGGTGATCGGCGCCGACCGCATGGTGGTGGGTGATCGTCCCGCCGGTGGCCATGATCGCGTCGCACGCCGCCTTTTTGGCGGCCCGCCATTGTTCGATCGGGTTGCCGCGCTGCCCGGCGACGACGGTGAAGTACAGCGACGCGCCGGTGGGGTAAACGTGCGAGATGTGGCACATCACCAGCGCGGGCGTGCCGCTCGCGGACAGTGCATCGGTAAGCGCGTGCGTCACAGCGGCTTTGAGCGCGGGAATGTTGGACCAGTCGGTGGCCGTCTCGAGCGTCTCGCACAGCGCGCCCGCCGACAGCAGCGAGTCGCGCAGATACGGCGCACCGAACCGCCCGTGCTCCCACGCCCGCGCCGGCGCTTCACCCAGCGACGTTCCGCCGTGAGCCGCCAGCAGCGAGCTGGTTTCGGCGTGCCGGCTTTCGACGTGTTCCTTGGTGCCCTCGAACACCGTGATGCCCAGGCAGCCACCGGTGACCTGGCTTTCGCCGATCGACTCGGTGGTGGCCAGATTGACCCCGGTCTCGGCCTCGTCGGAAAGCCGGATGACCGTGGGGCCGGTAGCCGTCTGGGTGACGGCGCGCAGCGCCGCGGCGCCGGTCTCGAAGTCGGGGAAGGACCACGCCTCATAGCGGACGGCCTCCGGCACCCGGTGCACGCGCAGCCGCACCCGGGTGATGACCCCGAAGACGCCCTCCGACCCGATCATCAGCTGACGCAGGTCAGGGCCCGCGGCGGACTCGGGCGCGCGGCCCAGGTCCAGGGTGCCCACCGGCGTGATCACGCGCAGGCCGCGCACCATGTCGTTGAACCGGCCGTAGCCCGCCGAGTCCTGCCCGGACGAGCGCGTCGCGGCGAAGCCGCCGATCGTCGCGTATTCGAAGCTCTGCGGGAAGTGGCCGAGCGAAAAGCCCTGGGCGCCAAGCAAACGTTCCGCATCCGGCCCGGTGACGCCGGCTTCGAACACCGCCTGGCCGGACACTTCGTCGAGCGAGATCAGTCGGTCGAGGCGGCGCAGGTCGAGGGACACCACGGCTTGGAACTCGCCGCGAATGGGATCCAACCCGCCGACCACGCTGGTGCCGCCGCCGAACGGAACGACGGCGATGCGGTGGTGGGAGCAGTAGCGCAGGATCGTGGCAACGGCGTCCTCGTCGCCGGGCAGCAGGATGGCGTCGGGCGCATCCTGCACCCCGGTGTCCTTGCGGCGCAGCAGGTCGAGCGTGGACTTGCCACCGGCGTGCAGCAGTCGATCCCGGTCGTCGGTGCGGCAGTAGGTGGCGCCGACGAATTCGGCGAGCGCCTCGCGATGCGCCTGTGACAACGCCGACGGGCGCACGCGCACCGCGTCGGGTGCGAGTTCGGCCGCACCGGAATCCTCCACTCCCACCGCCTGTTTCAGCAGTGCCCGGATTCCCTCGGAGAGCGGCTTGGCCGCCGCGGGGTCACCCCACGCGTTCCACTTCATCGGGGGGAGGAGGCCCTCGGGTTGCGTCATGCGTTACAGTATTACACATGCTGTCAATCAGTAACGCACCAGCGGTGGTGGACACGGGGGAGCGCATCCTCGCGGCGGCAGCCAGCTGTGTGGTCGACTTCGGGGTGGACCGGGTCACCCTGGCCGAAATCGCCCGGCGCGCCGGCGTCAGCAGGCCCACGGTGTACCGGCGCTGGCCGGACACGAAGTCGATCGTGGCGGCGCTGTTGACCGGGCACGTCACCGAGGCGATGCGGAACGCGCCGCTGCTCGGTGATGACCGGGAATCGCTGGTGCGACAGATCGTCACGGTGGCCGACTTGCTGCGACGGGACCGGCTCGTCATGTCGGTCCTGCACTCCGAGCTCGCGCCGATCTACATCACCGAACGCCTGGGGACCAGCCAGCACATGCTGATCGACGCCCTGGCCGCCCGGCTCGAAGTGGCCCAGCGCACCGGCAGCGTCCGCGCCGGTGACCCCGTCCAGCTGGCCACGATGGTGTTGCTGATCGCCCAGTCGACCATTCAGTCGGCCCAGATCGTCGAACCGATCCTGGACGCCGACACGCTGGCCGGCGAGCTCGCCTACTCGCTGAACGGATACCTGTCGTGATACCCGACCCCACCGCGCTGAACGCCGCACGCCGCGCGGCGGACCTGACGGCGCTCGCCGAGGGCGAGCCGCTGGACGTCCTCGTGATCGGCGGCGGCATCACCGGCGCCGGCATCGCCCTGGACGCCGCCTCCCGGGGCCTGCGGGTGGCGTTGGTGGAAAAGCGCGACCTGGCCTTCGGCACCAGCCGCTGGAGCTCCAAGCTGGTGCACGGCGGGCTGCGCTACCTGGCCACCGGCAACGTGGGCATCGCCCGGCGCAGCGCCGTCGAACGCGGAATCCTGATGTGCCGCAACGCGCCCCACCTCGTCCACGCCATGCCGCAGCTGGTTCCCCTGCTGCCGTCCATGAGCCGGGGCAAACGCGCCCTGGTGCGCGCCGGGTTCCTGGCCGGCGACGCGTTGCGGGTGCTGGCGGGGACGCCGTCGTCGATCCTGCCGCGGTCGCGCCGGGTCGGGCCGGAGCGCGTCGCGCAGATGGCGCCGACCGTGCGACGTGAGGGCCTGGACGGGGGCCTGCTGGCCTACGACGGGCAGCTGATCGACGACGCCCGGCTGGTCACCGCGGTCGCTCGCACCGCCGCACAGCACGGCGCCCGGATCCTGACCTACGTGGCGGCGTCGAAGGCGACCGGCACCGCGGTCCGGCTGACCGACCAGCGCACGGGGGAGTCGTTCGACGTCTCGGCCCGGGCGGTCATCAACGCCGCCGGGGTGTGGGCGGCCGAGATCGACGACCTGTTGCGGCTGCGCCCCAGTCGCGGCACGCATCTGGTGTTCGATGCCGGCACCTTCGGCAATCCCACTGCGGCGCTGACCATTCCGATACCCGGCGAGCTCAACCGGTTCGTCTTCGCCATGCCCGAGCAACTGGGCCGGGTCTACCTGGGGCTGACCGACGAAGCGGCTCCGGGCCCGATCCCGGACGTGCCCACCCCGTCGGCCGAGGAGGTCGCGTTCCTGCTCGACACGGTCAACACGGCGTTGGGGGCGGCGCTCGGCCCGGCCGACGTCATCGGCGCGTACGCGGGGCTGCGACCGCTCATCGACACCGGCGAGGGCCGCACCGCCGACGTCTCGCGCGAGCACGCCGTCGTCGAGTCGGCGTCCGGGATCATCAGTGTGATCGGCGGCAAGCTCACCGAATACCGGTACATGGCGCAGGACGTGCTGGATCGCGCCGTCAGCGTGCGGCACCTGCGCGCCGCCAAGTGCCGGACGCACGACCTGCCGCTGATCGGCGCGCCAGGCAACCCCGGGGCGCCCGGTACGGGTGGGGTCGCCGGGTTGCCCCTGTCGCTGGTGCGGCGGTACGGGGCCGAGGCGGCCAAGGTCGTCGCCACCGCCTCCTGCAAGCGCCCGACGGAGCCGGTGGGCGAAGGCATCGACGTCACCCGGGCGGAATTCGAGTACGCGATCACCCATGAGGGCGCCCTGGACGCCGCCGACGTCCTGGATCGGCGCACCCGCATCGGGTTGGTGGAGTCCGACCGCGAGCGGGTGGCCGCGGTGGCCGAGGAGTTCGTGCAGCGGTTCGGTTAGGGCGCCACGCCGATGTCCTCGTGCCACAGGTCGGGATGCTCGGCGATGAAGGCCGACAGCATCGCCGCGCAGCGGTCGTCGTCGAGGACCGTGACCCTGACCCCGTTGGCGGCCAGCCAGTCCTGGCCGCCGCTGAAGTTCCGGCATTCGCCGATCAGGAGCGAACCGATGTTGAACTGGCGCACCAGGCCGCTGCAGTACCAGCACGGGGAGAGCGTCGTCACCATGACCGTGGCGCGATAGTCCCGCTGCCGGCCGGCCGCACGGAACGCGTCGACCTCGGCGTGCAACGAGGGATCGCCGTGCTGCACACGGCGGTTGCGACCGCGCCCGAGCAGCACCCCGCCCGCGGTGAACAGCGCGGCCCCGATCGGGATGCCGCCCTCGGCCAGGCCTGCCCGCGCCTCATCGAACGCGACGTCCATCATCGCCGCCGGGGGAAGAGTCACGACGTCATCTTCCGTCAGCGCGGAGATTCCGGGCGATTATGGCTGTAAATATCGAATGATAGTTACTATCATTTTGTCTATGACGACCACGCGCGTTCCCGTACTCATGGTCGGCGCCGGCGCCGGCGGCCTCGCCACCTCCGCATTGCTCGCCAGGCATGGGGTGCGTTCGCTGCTGGTCGAGAAGCGGCATGAGGTCTTCATCTATCCGAAGGCCCGCAACCTGAGCTTTCGCAGCCTGGAGATTCTGCGCGGCCTCGGTCTCAGCGACGAGGTACACGCGGTGGCCGACCGTGTCTCGACCATGATGGTCAGGCCCGCGCTCAACAGCCCCGAGGAAAAGCTGGCCATCGACGTCAACGCGGTCTTCGCGGGCCTCGACGCGCTGAGCCCGGAGCCCGCGGCGCAGTACTGCCCGCAGAGCAGGCTGGAGCCGATCCTGCTCGCCGAAACCCGGCGACGGGGTAGCGAGGTGCGCTACGGGACGGAATTGCTGTCGCTCGAGCAGGACGGGGCCGGTGTCACCGCGGTGGTGCGCGACCGGAAGTCGGGGGAGTCGGAGACGATCCGCGCCGACTACCTCGTGGGCGCGGACGGCGTGCACAGCCCGACCCGAAACTGGTTGGGCATCACCACATCCGGCTATGGCGCACTGCCGATCTACGTCGTGTTCATCTACTTCCGGGCGCCCTGGACGAAGTTCGTCTCGCACCTGGCCGACGGTGATGGCGTGCAGGTCAAGAACGCCGACGTCGACGGCATCTTCCTGCGGGTCGAAGGCGATCTGGGCATGTTCATCACCATGTATTTCCCGGGCAGGGGCGAGACGGCCGACCAGTTCACGCCGCAACGGTGCCGCGACCTGCTCACCAAGGCGATCGGCGAGCCGATCGACATCGACGTCATCGAAGTCGCGGCGTGGCAGCCCCATGAGCAGGTCGCCGACCAATTCCAATGCGGCCGTGTCTTTCTCGTCGGCGATTCGGCGCACACCATGCCGCCGTTCAAGGCCGGGGGAGCCAACACCGCGATCCAGAGTGCGCACAACTTGGCGTGGAAGCTCGCCGCCGTGTTGGACGGGAGCGCAGGTCCGGCGCTGCTGGAGACCTACCACGCCGAACGCCATCCGGTGGGGCGATTCGCGGCGCGCCAGTCGCTGACCGGCCCGACGCTTGCGGTGCTCCCGTTGAGCGACGACCGCCCGCAGCTGCCCGCCGACGAAGAGTGCTCGATGTTCGAGTTGCTCATCGGATACCGCTACCACTCGGCGGCCATTGTGAACGGTCCGGGCGAGCCGGACGCGGTGCAACTGGTCTCGGAGTTGCGCGCCCAGCCCGGCACCCGGGTCCCGCACGTGTGGGTACGCGACGGTGTCTCGACGCTGGACCTGCTGGGCCCGGGATTCACGGTGCTCACCGGCGACGAGCGCTGGTGTGCCGCCGCGACTTCGGCGTCGGTGGCCGCGCAGCGCGTCTACAGCGACGAGTGGGCGGCGGTCACCGGGCTGGCGCTCGAGGGGGCACTGTTGATCCGCCCGGACGACTTCGTCGGCTGGCGCTGTGACGCGCTACCCGCCGACCCGGAAGGCGAACTGCGGCAGGCGCTTACGACGATCCTCGGTCGCTAGAACGCCGCGAGCCTAACCACACTGCGAATTTCTCTGGGATTTTTCGCAGTGTGGTTAGGCTCGCGGCAACAGGCGAATTACAGCGGGATGTTCTTGTGGCGTCCGCGACGCGCCGGCGCCTGGGCCAGCGCCTCGGTGAGCTTGCTGCGGGTGTGCGACGGGTCGATCTTCTCGTCGACCACACCGATCTCGATGGCGCTGTCGACACCACCGGCGATCTTCTCGTGCTCGGCCGCGAGCTCGTCGTGCAGCGCCTCGCGCTCATGATCGGCCGCGGCGGCCAGCTTCTTCTTGTGCAGGATGCCGACGGCGGCCTTGGCGCCCATCACGGCCACCTCGGCGTCCGGCCAGGCGTACACCTTGGTCGCGTTGAGCGACCGGGAGTTCATCGCAATGTAGGCCCCGCCGTAGGTCTTTCGGGTGACCAGCGTGACCCGCGGAACCGTGCACTCGCCGAAGGCGTGCAGCAGCTTCGCGCCGCGGCGCACCACGCCGCCCCACTCCTGGTCGACACCGGGCAGGTAGCCCGGCACGTCCACGACCACCACCAGCGGGATGCCGAACGCGTCGCAGAGTCGCACGAAACGCGCTGCCTTCTCGGCGCTTTCGGAGTTCAGGCAGCCGCCCAGCCGCAGCGGGTTGTTCGCCAGCACGCCGACCGTCCGGCCGGACAGCCGGCCCAGCCCGATCACCATCGACGGCGCCCAGTTGGCCTGGAACTCGTCGAACGGGGTCTCGTCGTCCAGGATCGCGGTCACGATCGGACGCACGTCGTAGGCCCGCCGCGACGATTCCGGCAGCAGCGCGTGGATGTCGGTGTCACCCGCTTCGGCCTTGGTGCGGTCGAAATGCCCCTGCTGGCAGAACAACCCGACCAGGCGACGACCGCGCTCGTAGGCGTCGAGCTCGTCGTCGGCGACGATGTGGCACACCCCGGACTTCTTGTGGTGGGTCTCCGGGCCGCCGAGGGACGCCATGTCGACGTCCTCACCGGTGACGCTGCGCACCACGTCGGGCCCGGTGACGAACACCCGGCTCTCGGGCGCCATCACGATGACGTCGGTCAGCGCGGGGCCGTAGGCGGCGCCGCCGGCGGCGAAACCGACGACCACCGAGATCTGCGGGATGTATCCGGACGCGCGGATCATCGCCTCGAACACCGTCCCGACCGCGTGCAGCGCCTTGACGCCCTCGGCCAGTCGGGCCCCGCCGGAGTGCCAGATCCCCACGATCGGGCTCTGTTCCTCGATGGCGGTGTCGTAGGCGTTGACGATGTGCGCGCAGCCCTCGACGCCCATGGCGCCGCCCATCACCGTTCCGTCGGTGCAGAAGGCGATGGTGCGCACACCGTTGACGGTGCCCGACGCCGACAGCACACCGGAGCGGTCACGCTCGTGCAGCAGCTCGACGCTGCCCTCGTCGAAGAAGTTGCTCAGACGCAGCAACGGGTCCCTGGGGTCGAGCGACTCGCCGACCGACGCGGGGGCCATGATTGTCATCGCAAGGTCTCCTGTTCTCCGGTGTGCTCTCGGTTGAGAAGCGGTGATCAGTACCGCCCGAACACGATCGCGACGTTGTGCCCGCCGAATCCGAACGAGTTGTTGATCGCGTACTCGTAGTTGCCCGGCCGCGGCTTACCCGACACCACGTCCAGATCAATCTCCGGGTCGAGGTTTTCCAGGTTCAGCGTCGGCGGAACGACCTGGTCCCGCAGGGCTTGCACCGTCAGGATCGACTCGACCGCACCCACCGCGCCGACCGAGTGTCCCAGCGCCGCTTTGGGCGCGTAGACCGCGGCGTTCCCACCGTGGGGGCCCAGCGCGTTGTTGATCGCCTTGCCCTCGGCGACGTCACCCACCGAGGTGCCGGTGGCGTGGGCGTTGACGTGCTGGATGTCGGAAGGCGACAAGCCCGCGAGCTGAATCGCCCGGCTCATCGCGTGCCCGGCCCGCAGCCCGTTGGGATCGGGCGCCACCATGTGGTAGCCGTCCGAGGTGATGCTGGCACCCATGATGCGGGCCAGGATGTTGGCCCCACGAGCCTTGGCGTGCTCCTCGGTCTCGATCACCATGAGCGCCCCCGCCTCGCCGAACACGAAGCCGGTGCGGTCCCGGTCGAACGGCCGGCACGCACCCGCCGGGTCGTCGTTCTTGGTCGACATCACGATGCGCATCTGGGCGAACGCCGCGATCGGCACGGCTTCGATCTTGGTCTCCACACCGCCGCAGATGGCGATGTCGGCCTCACCGAAGACGATGTTGCGCCACGCCTGGGCGACGCCCTCGGAGCCGGACGCGCACGCCGACACGGGGGTGATCACTCCCGCCTTGGCGTGCCGCTCCAGGCCCACCGCCGCCGCGGCGCCGTTGGGCATGTACTTCTGCACCCCCAGCGGGGAGACCGCCTTCATGCCACGAGCGCGCATGTCGTCGTAGCTGAAGACCATCTCTTCCGAGGAGCCCAGGCCGGTGCCGATGGACACCATCAAGCGGTCGGAGTCGACCTCGGGCGAGCCGGCGTTCTCCCAGACCCGCCGGCTCAAGATGGTGGACATCCGCTGCAGATAACCCGTCCGGCGCAGCTCGACGCGGGTCATCTGACTGTCGAATTCCTCCAACAGATGGCCGCCGATCTTCACCGGCAGGTCGAACTCCTCGACGAACGGGTCCTCGAGCCTGCGGATACCACTTTGGCTGTCCAGCAACAGCTTCCAGGTGGTTTCGGCATCAGTTGCCAGAGCGGTCGTCATGGCAACGCCAGTGACGACCACGTTCGGGAGCGTTTTCCCGGTAACCAGCTCTGTCATGGGTCTTGCGAACGTTCCTTCCGTACTTGTCGGCTCCTTCCCGGGTCGATCACGGCCCGGGTCGTCGCCCGACGCCGTGCTCAGTACCGCCCGAAGGCGAGCGCCACGTTGTGGCCCCCGAATCCGAACGAGTTGTTGATGGCGTAACGGAATTCGCCGTAGCGAGGTTCGCCCGCGACAACATCAAGGTCGATCTCGGGATCAGGGGTTTCATAGTTGAGTGTTGGCGGTATCACGCCGTCCCGAAGGCTCAATACCGTGAGAACAGATTCCAGCGCACCGACCGCTCCGATGGAGTGGCCAAGTGCGGATTTCGGTGCGTACACCGCCGCTTGCTCGCAGCCGGCGACCCGGATGGCGTTGGCCTCGGCCGTGTCGCCGATCGGTGTCGCCGTCCCGTGAGCGTTGACGTGGTCAATGTCCTTGGGGGACAAGCCAGCCAACTCCAGCGCCCGCGTCATCGCCCGTCCGGCGCGCACGCCGTCGGCCGCCGGCGCCACCATGTGGAAGGCGTCCGAGGTGATGCCGGCACCCATCAGCCGGGCCAGCGGCTTGGCGCCGCGGGCCTTGGCGTGCTCCTCGGTCTCGATGAGCATCATCGCCCCGGCCTCGCCGAACACGAAGCCGTCGCGGTCCTTGTCGAACGGCCGTGATGCGCGTTCGGGCTCGTCGTTGCGAGTGGACATGGCCCGCATCATGGAGAACGCCGCGATGGGCAGCGCCTCGATGGGGCCCTCGACGCCACCGCACACGGCGACATCGGCGTCGCCCATGACGATCTGACGCCACGCGTGGGCGATCGCTTCGGAGCCCGACGAGCAGGCCGACACCGGGGTGATCACCCCGGCGCGCGCCCCGAGCTGCAGGCCCACCACCGCCGCGGCGCCGTTGGGCATGATCATCTGAACGGCGAGCGGCGACACCTTACGGGGGCCGCCCTCGTTCATCAGGTCATAGCTCTCCACGATCCGCTCGGCGCCGCCGAGCCCGGTGCCGACCACGACCGAGAACCGGTCGGGGTCGAGCTCCGGGTTTCCGGCGGACTCCCACAGCTGAGTGCTCAGCAACTTGGCCAGCCGCTGCACATAGGACATCCGCCGCAGGTCGAGCCTGCTCATGTGCTCGTCGATGGGCTCCTTGAGGTGGCCACCGATCTTGACGGGCAGGTCCCACTTGCTGACGAACTCGTCTTCGAGAACGTGGATGCCGCTTTCGCCGGCCAACAAACCCTTCCACGTGCTCTCGATGTCCGGCGCGACCGACGTCGTCGCCGTGACGGCGGTTACCACAACACTGGGGTAACCGCCATTAGCAGTGGAAGGCTTGCTCACTTGTCCGCGTCCATCCTCGCCTTGACGTTGGCGACGGCGTCGGGGTTCTCGGTCTCCAGCTTGGCGCGCAGGGCCTCGGCGGCCTCGGGGTTCTCTTCCTCGAGCTTCTGGATGTAGGAGACGACGTCACCGACGGTGCGCAGACCGGCGAGGTCCTCGTCCGGGATCTTCACGCCGTACTTGTCCTCGGTCTGCACGGCGATCTCAACCATCGACAGCGAGTCGATGTCCAGGTCGTCGACGAACGACTTCTCCGGGGTGACCTCGGACGGCTCGATACCGGTGACCTCTTCGATGATCTCCGCGATACCGGCGATGATTTCTTCCTGGCTGACGGCCACAGCGTCTTCCCTTCGTAATGTGTTGTGTTAATCGAACAGAGCGTTCTTATAGAGCTGTATGTGGTTGTACTGGATGCGGCTTTTAGAGTTCTGCCAGTGCGTCCAGGTCTGCGGGTGCCTTGACGGCGCGGGTCGTGACCCCCCGAAGTTCTCGTTTGGCGATACCCGTGAGAGTGCCCGCAGGGGGGAACTCCACGGCCGCCGTGATCTCGCGGTCACGCATGGTGGCCGTGCACAGATCCCAGCGCACCGGCTGGGTCAGCTGGGCGACCAGCGCCTCCATCGCCGCCGCCGCGGAGGCGACGGGCTGCCCGTCGCGGTTCGACAGCAGCGTGGCGGTGGGCTCGGCGGTCGCGACGGCGGCGGCAGCGGCGGCGTAGCGATCGAGGGCCGGAGCCATGTACTTGGTGTGGAACGCCCCGGCCACTCCGAGCGCGCGGACCCGGGCCCTGGCCGGCGGGTCCTCGGCCAGCTTCTCCAGCGCCGTCAGCGGGCCGGCGGCGACGATCTGGCCGGCGGCGTTGCGGTTGGCGGGGAACAGGTCGAGCTGCTCGAGGCGGGCCAAGACCTCGGCCTCGTCACCGCCGAGCACGGCGGACATGCCGGTCGGCTCGATGGCGCACGCCTTGGCCATCTCGGCGCCGCGGGTGGCGGCCAGCGCGACGGCGTCGTCGGCGGCCATCACACCGGCGATCGCGTACGCCGCGATCTCGCCGACGGAGTGGCCCGCCACGATCAGGTCCGCATTCTTGGTTTCGGCGGCAAGCAGGCCGCGCTTGGTGAGTTCCTGGTGGGCCAGCAGGGTGGCGGCGACGACCAGGGGCTGGGTGACCGCGGTGTCGGTGATCTCTTCGGTCGACGCGGTGGTGCCCAACCGGACCAGGTCGAGGCCGCTGGCCTTCGACCACAGGTCGAGCTGATCCGCGGCGCCCGGCAGGTCGAGCCACGGCGAGAGCATCCCCTCGGTCTGCGAACCCTGTCCGGGCGCAAGCAATGCAATCACGTGTTTAAGAGAACACTGTGGAAACGGTTTTGGCGGGTGTAACAGATTATGAACCTGGTCTTAGGTTTTTGTGTGGTCCCTACAAAATAGCTCCGTAAGCTACGTGTTCGATACCGCGCTGCGACCTGTTGCCTGGGTCACTCTGACTCGGATTGCCCCACGATAGCGGCCCTGACCGGCAGCGGAACGGGAGGCATCGGTTTGGTGGCGACGCTGGCGGGGGCGGTGGGGTAATTGAGCTGCCCTACGGTCGCCGCCACTCGCAGCACGTATGCGTCGCGGGGCTGGGTGGGATCGCGTCCGGTGAAGTCGGTGATCCGCTTGAGCCGGTAGCGCACCGTGTTTGGATGAACGAACAACTTTCTGGCACAAGCTTCAATCGCGCCGCCACAATCTAAGTAAGCGTCAAGAGTCTCGATGAGCGTGGGCCCCGCGTCGGCCAGCGGCCCCATGACGTCGGTGTGCAACGCCACGATGGCCGAGGCGTCCCCCATCAGGGCGCGTTCGGGCAGGAGCTCCCGCGCCAGCACCGGCCGCGGCGCCCCCCGCCAGCCGCCGACGGCGTTCATCCCGGAAATCGCCTCGCTGGCGCTGTGGTAGGCCGCGGTCAGCATCGGTGCCGTCGGTCCGATCACCACGGGCCCGTCGGAGAACGCGCTCAGCAGTTCGCCGAGGAATTTGTCGGTTGGCGACAGTTGGCCCGACACGATGGCGACCAGCCAGGTGCCGTGCACGTCCGTGAGGGCCGCGCGGCCGTGCCGTGCGGCCACGTCGCGGACGTGCTGGCTGGCCCGCTGGCTGTCGCCCGGCCCGGTGGTCCCGTCTCGGCCCGGGGCTGGGGCCCCGACCACGACGGTGGCCGGGGCGGTGGTGTCCCAGTTCAGTGCCGCGGCCCGGGACAGCAGCTCGGGGCCGGTGTCCCCGCGGACCACCGCGTCGACCACGCTGGCCTCCATCCGGCTGTCCCAGGTGCCGCGCGCCTCGGCCGCGTTGGCGTAGGCCGACGCGGCGGTGAACGCCAGGTCGCGGCTGTACTTCAACACGCCCACGGTCAGCGCGGTCAACTGATCCTCGGAGCGGGCCACCAGCGGCAGCACCTCCTCGAAGAACTCCATCGTGACGCGCACCATGTCGACGCTGTGCCGCAACGCGATCCGGCGCGCCAGGTCCTGGGGCACCAGCTCGAAGGCCTGGGCGGTGTAGCTGACGTTGCTGTGCGGGTCCTGCATCCACTCGACGAAGTTGTTGATGGCCGTCTGCACCACCAACGCCACGCTGGCCCGCTGCGAGGCTTCCAGGTCGGCGAAGAACGGCAACCGGTCCTGCATCACCGAGACCGCTTCGGTGGCCAGCCGGCCGGAGTATTGCTTGAGCCGGCGCAGCACGGAATCAGGCACCGTGTCCAGCAGCTCGAGCGGAGACCGGGGCTGCTTGGCGAACGGACCGGCGAACGGGTTGTCATTCACCCCTAAAACCTACGCCACTTTTCTAGAAGGATCCCCCAAAGGGTGGGTGCGTTTTGGGTGCCCGAGCACCCGCGAACGTGAAGCTAGCTTCACGCTCGGCAGAAGGCGCTGGCCCGCTAGGCCACGCCGGGGTCGGACGTCTGCTCGGGTGCCGCCTGCACGTCGTCGATCTTGTACTGGCGCGCGGCCGCGACGGGAACCGAGGGGTCGATCTCGCCGTCGCGCGCCAACGCCTCCAGCACCGCCACCACCTGCGACTCGGCGTCGGTATTGAAGTAGCGCCGGGCGGCGGGCCGGGTGTCGGAGAAACCGAACCCGTCGGTGCCCAGGGTGACGAACGTGTTGGGCACCCACGGCCGGATCTGCTCCGGGACGGCGCGCATCCAGTCCGAGACGGCGATCACCGGGCCGCTGGCGTTCGCCAGGGCCTGGGTCACGTAGGCGGTGCCGGCCGGCCGGTCGGGGTGGCGCAGCTTCGCCTTCTCGACGGCCACGCCGTCGCGGTTCAGTTCGCCCCAGCTGGTCACCGACCAGACGTCGGCGGCGACGTCCCACTCGGCCGCCAGCATCTCGGCCGCCTGCAGCGCCGACGGCATGGCCACGCCGGAGGCCAGGATGTGCGCCGTGTTCGCGCGCTGTTCGGTGGCGGGCCGGTACCGGTAGATGCCCCGCAGCACGCCCTCGGGATCGAAGTTCTCCGGCTCCGGCGGCTGCACGTACGGCTCGTTGTAGATGGTGATGTAGAAGTACACGTCCTCGGGATCCTCGCCGAACATCCGCGCCAGGCCGCTTTCGACGATGTAGGCGATCTCGTAGGCGAAGGCCGGGTCGTAGGCCACCACCGCCGGATTGGTGCTCGCCAGCAGCAGCGAGTGGCCGTCGGCGTGCTGTAGACCCTCGCCGGTCAGCGTGGTGCGCCCCGCGGTGGCCCCCAGCAGGAAGCCGCGGGCCATCTGGTCGGCGGCCGCCCACAGGCCGTCACCGGTGCGCTGGAAGCCGAACATCGAATAGAAGATGTAGATCGGGATCATCGGCTCGTTGTGCGTCGCGTACGAGGTGCCGGCCGCGATGAACGAGCCCACCGACCCCGCCTCGCTGATGCCCTCGTGCAGGATGTGCCCGGTTGCGCTCTCCTTGTAGGCCAGCATCAGCTCGGCGTCCACGGCGGTGTACAGCTGTCCGAGGCGGTTGTAGATCTTCAGCGACGGGAACCAGGAGTCCATGCCGAACGTGCGCGCTTCGTCGGGAATGATCGGCACGATCCGCGGGCCAACCTCCTTGTCCCGCAACACTTCCTTGAAGGTCCGCACCGTCGCCATGGTGGTGGCGACCTCCTGGGTGCCCGACCCCTTCTTCAGCGCGGCGTAGATGTCACGCGAGGGAAGCTTGAGCGCCTTGGCCTTCGTGCGGCGCTCGGGCAGGAAGCCGCCGAGGGCGCGGCGACGGTCGAGCATGTAGCGGATCTCCGGCGCGTCCGGACCGGGGTGGTAGTAGGGCGGCAGGTAGGGATTCTCGTCCAGCTGCGCGTCGCTGATCGGGATCCGCGTGGAGTCCCGGAAGTGCTTAAGGTCTTCCAGTGCAAGCTTTTTCATCTGATGGGTGGCGTTGCGGCCCTGGAAGTGCGCGCCCAGCGAATAGCCCTTGATGGTCTTGGCCAGGATGACCGTCGGCTGACCCTTGTGGTCGACGGCGGCGCGGTAGGCGGCGTACACCTTGCGGTAGTCGTGGCCGCCGCGCTTGAGGTTCCAGATCTCGGCGTCGGTCATGTTCTCCACCAGCGCCTTGGTGCGCGGGTCGCGGCCGAAGAAATGGTCGCGCACGTAGGCGCCGTCGTTGGCCTTGTACGTCTGGTAGTCGCCGTCGGGGGTGGTGTTCATCAGGTTGACCAGCGCGCCGTCGCGGTCGGCGTGCAGCAGCGCGTCCCACTCGCGGCCCCACACCACCTTGATGACATTCCAGCCGGCCCCGCGGAAGAACGACTCCAGCTCCTGGATGATCTTGCCGTTGCCGCGCACCGGGCCGTCGAGCCGCTGCAGGTTGCAGTTGATCACGAAGGTCAGGTTGTCCAGGCCTTCGAGCGCCCCGACGTGCAACATTCCCCGGCTCTCCGGCTCGTCCATCTCGCCGTCGCCGAGAAAACACCACACGTGCTGGTCGGAGGTGTCCTTGATGCCCCGGTCGTGCAGGTAGTGGTTGAACCGCGCCTGGTAGATGGCGTTGAGCGGGCCCAGCCCCATCGAGACGGTGGGGAACTCCCAGAAGTCGGGCATCAGCCGCGGGTGCGGGTAGGACGGCAACCCGCCCCCGGCGTGGCTGTGTTCCTGGCGGAAGCCGTCCAGCCGATCCTCGCTGAGCCGGCCTTCGAGGAAGGCGCGCGCATAGATCCCGGGCGACGCGTGGCCCTGGATGAAAACCTGGTCGCCGCCGCCGGGATGCGATTTGCCCCGGAAGAAGTGGTTGAAGCCGACCTCGTACAGCGCCGCCGACGACGCGTAGGTCGAAATGTGGCCACCCACGCCGACTCCCGGCCGCTGGGCGCGGTGCACCATGATGGCGGCGTTCCACCGGATCCACGCCCGGAAGCGCCGTTCGACGTCCTCGTCGCCGGGGAACCACGGCTCCAGTTCCGTCGGGATCGTGTTGACGTAATCGGTTGACGTCAGCGACGGAATGGCGACACGCTGCTCGCCGGCCCGTTCCAGCAGCCGCAGCATCAGATATCGCGCCCGCGCCGGTCCGGAGCGCTCCAGCAAGTCGTCGAACGACTCCAGCCACTCCGAGGTCTCTTCGGGGTCGATGTCGGGCAGGTACGACGCGACACCTTCGCGGATCACCCGAACCCGGTCGGGTTCGCTTGCGCTGCTAGGGGTTTTGGCCAGATTGTGGCGCGCGAACTCGGTTGTCAACGCACTGCTCCTGTAGTTGGCGGGGGATGTGCCCTCGGGTGCTGCGCACCGTCTCCCTCTATCGTGCCGCACCGGCCTTTGGCGGGGCCAGCCGACGTCCGGTAGCCGACGCGGGTCCACCGGGCCGACACGAACGCGTGCGTGGCGGGACTTTCGGCGAAGCCACCCGGTAACGTCAGGGCGTGCTCATCGGATGGCGTGCCGTCCCTGCGGGGAGCTTCCCCAGGCGAGGCGCTCTGGCGCTCGGATGTATCGCGGCGACGCTGATGGGGATCGTGGGGTGTACCAGCGTCACCAACGGCACGGCCACACCCGACACCCAGGTGGCCCCGGCCTATCGCCAGTCGGTGTCGGCGTCGGTGTCGGCCTCCTCGGCGACGTCGCGCGTGCGCGAGTCGCAGCGGCAGCAGTCGCTGACCACCCGGGCGGTGCGCACCTCGTGCGACACGCTGGCCACCTCCAGCAAGGACGCGATCGACAAGGTCAACGTCTTCGTCGGCGCCTTCAACGCGGGCCGCGGCACCGGCCCCACGGAAGGGCCGGCCATCGACGCGCTGAACAGCAGCGCCGACACCGTGGGCAACAGCTTCAACGATGCGCTGTCCCAGCAGCTGAAGGACGCGTTCAACGCCTACATCGACGCCGCCCGCGGCGTGGCCAACGCGATCGGCACCCACGCGCCGACGGGGGAATTCAATCGGCGGGTGGACCGGCTCAACGACGCCAAGACGAAGGCGCTGAAACTCTGCCTGGCGTCCTTCTGAGGCGCCTGGTGAGGCACGAGTGACGACCGGGTTGTGGCTGTGCGACGATAATCCCCAATCGCAGAGCGCGCAGATGGCTTGCGGAGAGATGCAAGGAGGCTCCACGGTGGTCGCGGCGGATCACGCCCCGGGCTACGCCCGCAAACTGGGCATCCAACGAGACCAAGTTGTCCAGGAATGGGGCTGGGACGAGGACACCGACGACGAGATCCGCGCTGACGTCGAGGAAGCGTGCGGCGGTGATTTGCTCGATGAGGACACCGACGAGGTGGTCGACGTCGTGCTGCTGTGGTGGCGTGACGGGGACGGCGACCTGGTGGACACCCTGATGGACGCGATCAGCCCGCTGGCCGAGGACGGCGTGATCTGGGTGCTGACGCCCAAGACCGGCAAGCCCGGCCACGTGCTGCCGGCCGAGATCGCCGAGGCTGCGCCCACCGCCGGCCTGATGCCGACCTCGTCGGTGAACCTGGGCAACTGGAGCGCCAGCAGACTGGTGCAGCCGAAATCCCGAACAGGGAAGCGTTGATGCTGCCCGTCGGCGCCACCGCCCCGGACTTCACACTGCGCGACCAGAACCAACAGCGGGTCACCCTGAGCTCCTACCGCGGCGCCAAGAACGTCCTGCTGGTGTTCTTCCCGCTCGCCTTCACCGGCATCTGCCAGGGGGAGCTGGATCAGCTGCGCGATCACCTGCCCGACTTCGAGAACGACGACAGCGCGGCGCTGGCCATCTCCGTGGGTCCGCCGCCCACGCACCGGATCTGGTCGCTGGAGAGCGGGTTCACGTTCCCGGTGTTGTCGGACTTCTGGCCGCACGGCGAGGTCAGCCAGGCCTACGGCGTGTTCAACGACGAGGCCGGCTACCCCAATCGCGGCACCTTCGTGATCGACCGCTCCGGCATCATCCGGTTCGCCGAATGCAAACAGCCCGGCGAATCCCGCAACCAGCGGCTGTGGACCGACGCACTGGGGGCATTGCGGGACTGAGAGTTTTGGGTACTCGGGCGTTGTGCGTGTAGCCTGCCTCGGGCACGGGCGCGTAGCTCAGTGGTAGAGCTCTGGTTTTACACACCAGCGGTCGGCGGTTCGATACCGTCCGCGCCCACCAGTGTCGAGGCCCGCGTTCGCGGCTTCCACCCGCTCACGGCCCGACGATCAGCGACGCGATTAAAGCCAGGGCGCACACACCCATGATCGCGACGATCGCCCAACCCATGATGTTGGCGAACCGGTTGTTGGTGTGCCCGCCCATGATCGACCGGTTGTTGCCGACCAGGGTGATCATCGCCATCAACGGCGGGGCGAGCACGCCGTTGACCGCGGCGGCGTAGTAGAGCATCCGGAACGGGGGAATCCCGATGAAGTTCAGTCCGACGCCCACGAGCGTCGCCAGGGCGATCACCACGTAGAAGGCTCGCGCCTCGCGGAATGTGTAGCCCAGCCCGGCTTTCCAGCCCAGCGCCTCCGATAGCGCGTAGGAGGCCGAGCCGCTCAGCGTGGGTACGGCCAGGAAGCCGACGCCGATGATCCCGATCGCGAACAGCAGATAGGTCAAGTCGCCGGCCAGCGGCCGCAGCGCCAGCGCCGCCTCGTCGGGGGTGTCCACCGATACCACGCCCGCCGGGTGCAGCACGGACGCGCACGTCAAGATGATGAAGAACTGCACGACATTGGAGAAGCCCATCCCGACGGCGGTGTCGGCGCGCATGTCGCGGATGTCGCTTTGGAGCACGACCGGCACGCCCTTGCCGTAGAACTGCATCCGGCCGCGGGCGAAGTCCTCTTCGGCCTCCTGGTCGGCCTCCCAGAAAAAGCAGTAGGGCGTGATGGTGGTTCCGAGCACCGCCACGATGTTCAGCGCGTAGTCGCGCGACCATTCGATGTGCGGGGTCAACGCGCTGACCGCCACAGTTGGCCACCACGGATGGTGGACGACGAATGCCGCCACGACGTAGGCCAACAGGCTCAGGCACACGTACTTCAGGAACCGCGCGTAAGCCGGGTAGGGCACCGTGATCTGCAGGACGAGCGAAATCCCGACGATCACCGCCAACCATGCCAACAAGGGGGCGTGAACGAGCAACTGACCAGTTGCCGCCATCGCGCCGAGGTCGGCCCCGACGTTGACGGTGTTGGCGACTAACAGCAGCGACACAGCCACGTAGAGCACCCGGCGCGAATAGTGCTCGCGCAGCACCGCCGCCAGGCCGCGGCCGGTGACCATGCCGATCCGTCCGCAAATCTCTTGGATCGCACCCATGAACGGGTAGGTCCAGGCGGCCACCCACAGCTGGGCATAGCCGAACTGGGCGCCGGTTTGGCTGTAGGTCTGGATGCCCGACGGGTCGTCGTCGGACGATCCGGTGACGAACCCGGGTCCCAGAATGTGCCAGGCGGCCGCGGCGCGGGCACGAAGGGACACGCCCCGATGATGACACATTGGGAACGGCTAACTCGTTAGCGCTCGCGGGCTAGCCTCAGAGGCGTGAATGGTGAACCCGTGGAACCGTTTCGCATCGACGTGCCCGACGACGTCCTGGACGACCTGCACTCACGCCTGGCCCGCACCCGCTGGCCGGAGGCCGAATGCGTGGACGACTGGAGCCAGGGCATGCCGCTGGCCTACACCCGTGACCTGGCCGGTTATTGGGCCGACGAATACGACTGGCGCGCACGCGAAGCCGAGCTCAACCGCTTCGACCAGTTCGTCACCGAGATCGACGGGCTGGACCTTCATTTCATCCACCAGCGCTCACCGCACGACGGCGCGTTCCCGCTGCTGATCACCCACGGCTGGCCCGGCTCGATCGTCGAGTTTCACAAGGTGATCGAGCCGCTGACCAATCCGGCGTCCGGGCGCGCCGAAGACGCCTTCCACGTGATCTGCCCGTCGCTGCCGGGGTACGGGTTCTCCGGCAAACCCACCCGCACCGGCTGGGGCGTGGAGAGGATCGCCGAGGCGTGGGAGGCGCTGATGCTGCGCCTGGGCTACGACAGCTACGGCGCCCAGGGCGGCGACTGGGGCGCCGCCGTGACCACCCAGATCGGCCACAACCGGGGCCACTGCGCGGCGATCCACCTCAACATGCCGATCGGGCGGCCCACGCCGGAGTCCCTGAAGAACCCGACGGAAGAAGAGCAGCGGGCGCTGGCCGCATTGGCCGAGCACCGCAAGTGGGGCACCGGCTATTCCAAGCAGCAGTCCACCCGGCCGCAGACGCTGGGCTACGGGCTGGCCGATTCGCCGGTGGGGCAGCTGGCGTGGATCGTCGAGAAGTTCTGGGCGTGGGCCGATTGCGACGGCCATCCGGAGAACGTGTTCACCCGCGACGAGCTCCTCGACAACGTCATGGTCTATTGGGTGACCGACACCGGCGCGTCCTCGGCCCGGCTGTACTGGGAGAGCTTCAGGGCCTGGGGGCAGATGGATCGCGTCGAATTACCCACCGGCGTCGCGGCTTTCCCCAAAGAGATCCTGGGCGCCCCGCGGTCGTGGTGCGAGCCGGTCTACAACATCACGCATTGGACGACCATGGACCGCGGCGGACACTTCGCCGCCTTCGAGCAACCGGAGCTGTTCGTCGAGGACGTCCGCGCATTCTTCGCGACGGTGCGGCCCTAGACGATCCGCCAGCCGCGTCGCGCGCGAAAGCGCATGTCCCACAAGTAGATCTGGTATCCGAGGATCCAGATCCCGTGCGGCAGGAAGAGGTCCGCGAGCCGCAGCGCGGACAGCAGCCACTCGAACCGGCGCTGCCGGCGCTGCGACCAGTCCAGCCGCATCAGCGCGCGAAACTCCGGAGCCAGAAACCCCGTCGTCGCGAACAGATTGAACGGGCCGGCCAGCACGCGCAACGGCCACGGCAGGAAGGCCAGCGACGCCACGCCGCGCAGGTGCTCTCGCACCGGCGAGTCGATGCGCAGCTCGTCGAGCGAGCGCTTCCAGTATTCGTCGAACGCCGCCCGGTCCGGCGGCCACATGCGTTCGGGCACCTGCAGCGTGGTGCCCAGCCGCCTGGCGTCGAGATACACGGCGTCGGCGGCGTCGTCGTCGAGGGGGCCATGCAGGAACTCGTGCTGATCGACGAAATAGCGGTACAGGCACGACGCCACCCACAGCTGCAGCTTAGGGTCAAAAGCGTTGTAGGACACCGGGCTCGACGACGTGGAGCGGACCTGCCGGTGCACGGTGTCCACCGCGGCGCGGATCAACGCGCGGTCGGACTCAGTGCCGATGGTGGCGACTGCCAGGTAGGTGCCGGTGGTGCGGGCCCGCTTGAACGGATGCTGGTAGACGTTGCCGCTGTCCACCGGGCTCTCCAGCACGCCGTAACCGACGCCGGGCAGGGACAACTGCATGATCACGTTCGCGGCCGGCAACAGCAGCGCCGCCGGGTTCAGCAGGTCGGCGACCCGGGTCGCGGGCCGCTTCATCGCGGACGACGCCATGGCTTCGAGTGAACCACGTCCCGGACGTTATATCCGCCCGAAAACGGGCACGCCTAGCCGCATGAGCACCCAATTCGGCGTCTCGGCCACCGGCCCGGCGCGCCGCCGGGCGACCGCATCGGCGGGCGCGTTCGAGTCATCCCTCCTGATGTGGTGGGTGATCGTCGTGCTGATCGCCGCGGTGATCGTCGCGGGCATCTTCGCCATGGCGTAGGCCGCGCTGATTCTGGTCTTGTCGGCCGCGTAGGCGGCGCGGCAGGGTGTGAGACGCTGCCGGGGTGGTTGCGACGCGGACCCGGCTGGCCGGCGTGCTGGCCGGTTACCTGGCCGACGTCGCGCTGGGCGACCCGGCGCGGGGGCATCCGGTCGCGGTGTTCGGCCGAGCCGCCGCCCGGCTGGAGCAGTTGACCTACCGCGACAGCCGGGCCGCGGGCGTGGTGCACGTCGGCGTCCTGGTCGGGGCCGTGACCCTGCTCGGCGCCGCGGTGCAACGCACCGCCGACCGCGCCGGCCGGCCCGCCTCGATCGCGGCCCTCGCCGCGGCCACCTGGGTCTCGGTGGGCGGAACCACGCTGGCGCGCACCGGCCTGGAGATGTCGGACCTGCTGGCACGCGGGGACATCGACGCCGCGCGCCGGCTGCTGCCGGCACTGTGCGGGCGCGACCCGGCCTGGCTGGACGGCCCCGGCCTGACCCGCGCGTCGCTGGAATCGGTCGCCGAAAACACCTCGGATGCCCAGGTGGCGCCGCTGCTGTGCGCGGCCGTCGGCGGGGCGCCCGGGGTGCTGGCGTACCGCGGCATCAACACGCTGGACTCGATGATCGGCTACCGATCGGCGCGCTACGCCCGATTTGGTTGGGCCGCAGCGAAATTGGACGACGCGGCCAACTATGTGGCCGCGCGGGTGACCGCGGCGCTGGTGGTGCTCTTCGCGCCCTTGGTCAGCGGGTCACCGTCGGGGGCGGTGCGGGCCTGGCGTCGGGACGCCGCCCGTCACCCCAGCCCCAACGCCGGGGTGGTCGAGGCGGCCTTCGCCGGGGCGCTCGGGGTGCGGCTGGGCGGGCCCACCCAATACCGGCACGAGCTGCAGATTCGGCCCACGTTGGGTGACGGCCACGAGCCGACGGTGGCCGACCTGCGCCGCGCGGTGGCGCTGTCGCGCATGGTGCAGGCGGGCGCGGCGCTGCTGGCCGGGGCGCTGTGTTACCGGCGGCGGCCGTAGCGGTCGGCGAGTTTGGCCTCCACGGTCGTCGGGGCCTGCTGCGCCGCCGGCCCCTCCGCCTCTCGCTGTTCCTTTTCCCGGCGACGGGCGCGGAGCTCGGAGTACGCGAAGTAACCCAGTCCGAGCGGGGCGACGATGCCGAAGGAGATCCACTGGATGCCGTAGGACAGGAACGGCCCGGCGTCCAGGTGGGGCACGCCGATGACCCCGAGCCCGCCGGGCTGGTCCTCGGTCAACTGAAGATACGACCCTGCGAGGGGCACCTTGGTGAGCGCCGACACCTGCCCGGTATTGATCGAATACACCTGCAACGCACCGTCTTCGGTGAGGGGGTCTTTGCCGGTGGCGACGGCCTCGGAATCGCGCAGCCGAGCGGTGAGGGTGACGGTGTCGCGGGGCGGCCGGGGGATCGGCGGGACGTGGGATCCCTGCTCGGGCCTGACGTATCCCCGGTCGACCAGGACGGTGGGTCCGCCGTCGACGACGAACGGCGCCAGCACCTCGTACGCCGGCTTGCCCTCGATCACCCGCAACCGGGCCAGCACCTGGACGTTGGGCAGGTAGTGCCCGGTGGCCGTGACGCGGCGCCACTGCGCGTTCGGGGCGGACGAATCCTGCTGCGGCAACAGCGTTTTCAGCGGAACGGGCTCGGTGTTGAGGGAATACTCGATCTGGCGGTTCTCCTGCGACGTCCGGTTGTGCTTGCCCAGCTGCCAGGGCGCCAGCACCGTGAAGCACAGGTAGGTGAAGGCGATGACGACCAGCGCCAGTGCGATCCAGCCCGGCCGCAGCAGGAATGCCAGCCGACGCATGTCAACCCGACCCGTTGCGGGTGAGTCGATCGTCGACCCAGGCGTGCAGGCCGGGCAGCGAGGCCTCGATGACGGTGAACACGTCCTCGAAGTCCTGGGCGTCCCCGTAGTAGGGGTCCTCGACGTCGAGAGCGTGAGCACCCGAACGCGGATCGAAGGACCGCAGCATCCGCACCCGCTCGCCGTCGACGCCCAGCTCGCGCAGCATCCGCAGGTGGTTGCGGCCCAGGGCCACCACCAGGTCGGCCGCCAGATGGTCGGTGTCGACCTGGGCGGCGCGGTGCTCGGTGGGGTAGCCGTGGGCGCGCAGCACCTCGGCCGCCCGGTCGTCGGCGCATTCACCGACGTGCCAGTTGCCGGTGCCCGCGCTGGTCACCCGCACGGCGTCGGCCAGGCCGCGGCGGCGCAGCTGGTCGGCGAACATCTTCTCGGCCATCACCGACCGGCAGATGTTGCCCGTGCAGACGAAGGTGACGTGCAGCGGCTCAGACACCCAGCACCGCCCGCAGTTCGTCGATGGTCGCGGCGTGCGTCACCGCCGTGGGCCCGGCCGCCGTCGCGCCGGCGGGGAAGTCGTCGCGCCCGTAACCCCAGCCCACCACCACGGTGTCGATGCCGTGGGCGGCCGCGCCGTGCACGTCGTGGCTGCGGTCGCCGACCATGAGCACCCGCTCGGGCAGCGGTTGCAGCTGTTCGAGCGCGTGCGCGAGCACCTCGACCTTGGTCTTGCGGGAGCCGTCCGGGCTCGCCCCGGCGATCACCTCGAAATGCTGATCGAGCCCGAAATGGGCGAGGATGCGCCGGGCCGTCGGTTCCAGCTTCGAGGTCGCGACGGCCAGCCGGACGCCGGCGGCTTTCAGGTCGGCCAGCAGCGGCTCGATGCCTTCGAACAGGGTGTTCATCGCCCAGCCCCGGCTGCCGTATTCGGCGCGGAAGGCGGCGATCGCCGGCTCGGCGTCCTCGCCCAGCATGGTGCGGAAGGTGTCGTCCATCGGCGGCCCCACGATCCGCGCCACCAGATCGCCGTCGGGCACCGCGACGCCGACCTGGTCGAGCGCGTGCAGGAAGCTGGCCACGATGCCCTCCGCGGAGTCGGTGAGCGTGCCGTCGAGGTCGAAGATCACCAGCTGGGCCGTCAAGATTGTGCCTGTCACCTCACCATTGTCCTCGATGGGCCGGGCCGGGTGTGACGGTGTCGCTGCCGCGCCCGGAAGCCGCCCACTAGTGTTTCTCGGATGGCGAGTCTGAACCTGACCCCGCCTGCGGTGCGCTATCACGGTGATCAGGCCGTCGCACCCGGGATGCTGGATTTCGCCGTCAACGTCCGGCACGCCCAACCGACCGAGTGGCTGATGCGGCGGCTGGCTGCGCGGCTGACCGATCTGGCGCACTACCCGAGCGCCCAGGACGTGCGCGCGGCGCAGGACGCGATCGCCGAGCGGCATGGCCGCGCCCGCGACGAGGTGCTCCCGCTGGCGGGCGCGGCGGAGGGGTTCGCGTTGTTGCCCAACCTGCGTCCGGCGCGGGCGGCCGTCATCGCGCCCGCGTTCACCGAGCCGGCGGACGTGTTGAGCGCCGCCGGCGTGCCCGTGTGCCATGTCGTGCTCGAGCCGCCCTTCGGCCTGGAGGGCGTGACCATCCCCGACGACGCCGACCTGGTGGTGGTCGGCAACCCGACCAACCCCACGTCGGTGTTACACAGCCGCGAGCAGCTGCTCGCGTTGCGCCGGCCGGGGCGGATCCTGGTGGTCGACGAGGCGTTCGCGGATTCCATTCCCGGAGAACCGGAGTCGCTGGCCGGTGTCTCGCTGCCCGACGTGCTGGTGCTGCGTAGCCTGACCAAGACGTGGGCGCTGGCCGGGCTGCGGGTGGGCTACGCTCTGGGCCCGCCGGAGCTGTTGGCCCGCTTGACGGCTCAGCGTGCCCACTGGCCGGTGGGCACGCTGCAACTGACGGCCATCGCGGCGTGTTGCGGCCGGCAGGCCGTCGCCGAAGCGGCGGCCGGTGCCGTGCGGTTGGCGGAACTGCGCACCGAGATGGCGGCCGGGCTGACGTCGGTGGGCGCCGAGGTGGTCGACGGCCGGGCCCCGTTCGTGCTGTTCCGCATGCCGGACGCCGCCTCGATTCGAAAGAGCCTGGGGGACAGGGGGATCGCCATCCGTCGCTGTGATACTTTCGCCGGTTTGGACGAGCGCTACCTGCGGGCTGCGGTGCGCCGGGAGTGGCCGCTGCTGGTCCAGGCGATTGCGGAGGCGCTCCGATGAGCGTGCGGCTGGCCGACGTGATCGGCGTGCTGGACGAGGCCTACCCGCCGCGGCTGGCCGAATCGTGGGACTCGGTGGGCCTGGTGTGCGGCGACCCCGACGATCCGCTGGAGTCGGTGACCGTCGCGGTCGACGCGACGCCGGCGGTGGTCGACGAAGTTCCCGAGGGCGGCCTGCTGCTGGCCCATCACCCGCTGCTGCTGCGCGGGGTCGACACGGTGGCGGCCAGCACCCCCAAGGGCGCGCTGGTGCACCGCCTGATCCGAACGGGGCGTTCGCTGTTCACCGCGCACACCAACGCCGACTCCGCCTCACCGGGGGTGTCCGACGCGCTGGCCCGGGCGCTCGGCCTGACCGTGGAAGCGGCCCTGGAGCCGCGAACGGCCGCCCCCGATCTCGACAAGTGGGTGATCTACGTGCCGCGCGAGCACGCGGATGCGGTGCGGGCGGCCGTGTTCGAGGCCGGCGCCGGGCACATCGGCGACTATTCGCACTGCAGCTGGACCGTCAGCGGCATCGGGCAGTTCCTGCCGCACGAAGGCGCGTCGCCCGCGGTGGGCAGCGTTGGAACCGTCGAGAAGGTGGCCGAAGACCGGTTCGAGGTCATCGCGCCCGCGCGGATCCGGCCCGCCGTGCTGGCGGCGATGCGCGCCGCGCATCCCTACGAGGAGCCGGCATTCGACGTCTTCGCGTTGCTGCCCCTGCCGGGCGATGCCGGGTTGGGCCGCATCGGCACCTTGCCCCGGCCCGAACCGCTGCGCGACTTCGTGTTCCGCGTCGGCGCCGCCCTGCCGCGGACGGCCTGGGGCGTCCGCGCGGCGGGCGACCCCGACATGCCGGTCTTCCGCGTCGCCGTCTGCGGTGGCGCCGGCGATTCGCTGCTGGCGACCGCGGCCGGCGCCGGTGTGCAGGCCTACGTCACGGCCGACCTGCGGCATCATCCGGCCGACGAGCACAGCCGGGGCTCCGGCGTGGCGTTGATCGACGTGGCGCACTGGGCGAGCGAGTTTCCGTGGTGCGACCAGGCCGCCGACCTGTTGCGCTCCCGTTTCGGTGCGGCCCTGTCGGTGCGGGTGTGCACCATTCGCACCGACCCCTGGAATATGGGGCAGTGCGACGACGAGATCGGAAGTGAGCAGTGATGAAGGCCGAAATCGCGCAGCAGCGTTCGCTGCTCGAGCTGTCGAAGCTGGACGCCGAGCTGGCCCGCATCACGCACCGGGCCGGCCACCTCGCGGAGCAACAGGCCCTTGAGCGGGTGCAGGGCGAACTCAACGCCGCCGCTGACCGGGTGGGTGCCATTCGAATCGCGTTGGAGGACATCGACATCCAGGTGTCGCGATTGGAGTCCGAAATCGAGGCGGTCCGGCAGCGCGAAGACCGCGACCGGTCGTTGCTGCAGTCCGGTACACCCGACGCGAAGCAACTGTCGGATCTGCAGCACGAGCTGGAGACCCTGACGCGGCGCCAGGCCAGCCTGGAAGATTCCCTGCTGGACGTGATGGAGCGCCGCGAGGAGCTGCAGTCCCAGTTGGACGATTCGCAGGGCAAGGTCGAGGCGCTGGAGGCCGAATTGGCCGGCGCCCAAGAGGGTCTCGACGCTGCACTGGCCGAAATCGGCGAGGCCCGCCAGGAGTACTCGTCGCGCCGCGACACGCTGAGCGCGGCGTTGGACCCCGCCCTCTCGGCGCTCTACGAACGGCAGCGCGCCGGGGGAGGGTCGGGTGCCGCGCCGTTGCTGGGGCGCCGGTGCGGTGCGTGCCGGCTCGAGATCGACCGGGGCGAGCTGTCCCGCATCTCCGCCGCCGCCGAGGACGACGTGGTGCGCTGCCCGGAGTGTGGCGCGATCCTGTTGCGGGTCCAGGGGCTCGACCAGTGAAAGTGGTGATCGAGGCCGATGGCGGCTCGCGCGGCAACCCCGGCCCCGCCGGCTACGGCGCCGTGGTGTGGACCGCGGACCGCTCGACGGTGCTGGCCGAGACCAAGCAGGCCATCGGCCGGGCCACCAACAACGTGGCCGAATACCGCGGCCTGCTGGCCGGTTTGGGCGACGCGCTCGAGCTCGGCGCCACCGAGGCCGCGGTCTTCCTGGATTCCAAGCTGTTGGTGGAGCAGATGTCGGGCCGGTGGAAGGTCAAGCACCCCGACCTCATCGAACTGCACGGGCAGGCCCGAAAGCTGGCGGCGCGGTTCGATCGGATCGATTACACGTGGATTCCGCGGGACCGCAACTCATACGCCGATCGGCTGGCCAACGAGGCGATGGACGCCGCCTTCGGCGACCCGGTGCAGGAAACCCCGCGACCCGCGGCCGAGCCCGCGAAAACCGCCGCGACGCAATCCCCGCAGGCTCCCGGCTGGACCGGTGCACGCGGCACCCCGACCAGGCTGCTGTTGCTGCGACACGGCCAGACCGAGCTCTCGGTGCAGCGCCGCTACTCCGGCCGCGGCAACCCGGCTCTCACGGAAGTGGGTCTGCGGCAGGCGGACGCCGCGGCGCGTTATCTGGCGCAGCGCGGCGGGATCTCCGCGGTGTTCGCCTCGCCGCTGCAGCGGGCCTACGACACCGCGGCCAGGGCCGCCAAGGCGCTCGGCCTGGACGTGACCGTCGACGACGATCTGATCGAAACCGACTTTGGCGCCTGGGAAGGGCTGACCTTCGGCGAGGCCGCCGAGCGCGACCCGGAGCTGCACGGCCGCTGGCTGCGTGACACCGGGACCACGCCGCCGGGTGGGGAAAGCTTCGACGACGTGCTCGACCGGGTCGTCCGGGCGCGCGAGCGCATCATCGCCGCGCACCAGGGCACGACGGTGCTGGTGGTGTCGCACGTGACGCCGATCAAGATGCTGCTGCGGCTGGCGCTGGAGGCCGGGCCGGGCATGCTGTACCGGCTGCACCTCGACCTCGCGTCGCTGAGCATCGCCGAGTTCTATCCCGACGGTGCGTCCTCCGTGCGTCTGGTGAACCAGACCGGCTACCTTTAACCACCAGGTGTGAGGAGACGTCGATGCAGCCGTCTGAGCCGGTCCATACGGCCGTTCCCGCGGATGTGCGGGCGCGGGTAATGCCGGCGGTGCTCGACGAGCTGACCCGTTGGGGTGTCGAGCGGTTCAGCATCGAGGCCCTCGCCGAGCGTTACCACCTCGATGCGGCGATGGTGTACCGGTACTGGGGAGATCGGCGTCAGCTCATCGTCGATGCGGTGCTCAGCGACGTCGAGACGCTGAGTTCGGGAACAGACACCGGCTCGTTGCGCGGGGACCTAGCGGCGTTGGCCCGCAACGTGACCAACCGGATCAACAGCGAGGTCGGCCGCACGCTCCTGCGCGCACTGGTGATGGACCGGCGCGGGGGACACGACGAAGCCACCCGGATGAGGTTCTGGCGGGTGCATTTCAACGCGGTGCGCGCGGTCGTGGACCGGGCCAGGGAGCGGGGCGAACTGCGTGAGGGCGTCAACACCCTGGCCGCGGTCCAGATCGTGCTGGCGCCGCTCAACATTCGTGTCGTGTTCTCCGACGCTCCCGTCGACGACGAGTACTGTGCGGCCATCGTCGACATGGCGTGGCACGCGCTGGCGCGCAAATGAGCCCGGCCGTAGCATCCGCCGTATGAGAAGGACATTCGTCGCCACGTTCGCCTTCGGGTTGATCGTCGCGTTGTTCGGTTCGATTTGGGCGCTGCAGGGATTCGGGGTGCTTGGCGGTAGCCCGATGAGCAACACCACGACCTGGTCAATCATCGGTCCCATCACGGCGGTGATCGGACTCGTGATCGCGGTAGTCAGCTGGCGGAAACTCTCGTCGAAATAGTGCTTCATGTCCCCGCCACGCTGAAGTCCACCGTGTGCAAGCCGGTAGCGCCGTCGGGGACCGTCGCGGCCCTGTCCGAGGTCTGGGTGGCCCCGGTGTTATCGGTGGCTCGCACCGTGATGGTGTGCCGCCCAGGGCTTTTCGCCTGCCAGGGAAAGCTCCACAGCCGCCACGTCTCGTTGGAGTAGCTTGCGCCCTGCTCTGCGGCCTGCCACCCGCCGTCGTCGACGCGGACTTCCACGGACCGCACGCCGCGATTCTGCGCCCACGCGACACCCCCGAAAACCACGGGACCCACCGGCACCCGCTGACCATTTTTCGGCACGTCGATCCGCGACTCGGTCTTGACGGGTGCGCGCGCTGCCCAGCCCTGCCGCGTCCAGTACGCCTTCGCCCTGTCGAAGCGAGTCAGCTCCATGTCGACGACCCACTTGGTGGCCGACACGTACCCATAGAGCCCAGGGACGACCAGCCGGGCCGGATATCCATGCTCGATCGGTAAGGGTTCACCGTTGAGGGCGACCGCCAGCAGCGCGTCGCGCCCATCGATGAGTGCATCCACCGGGGTGCCGGCGGTGAACCCGTCGATCGACATCGACAGCACCATGTCGGCCTCCGGGCGCACACCGGCCGCGGCCAACAGCTCGGCCACTCGATAGCCGGTCCAGACGCCGGTCGAAATGAGATCGCCGCCAACGGGATTGGACACGCAGGTGAGTGTCGCCACCTTTTCGACCACGTCGAAGCCGGCGAGGTCGGCGAAGCTGTAAGTCGTTTCGCGGTTCACCATGCCGTGGATGCGCAGCCGCCAGTCGGTGTGGCTGAGTTGGGGGACGGTGAGCGCGGTATCTACCCGGTAGAAGTCGGCGCTGGGTGTGACGAAGCTCGGCAGCGCAACGCCTTTCGGCTGCACTTCGGCGGGTATCGGGGGCGCCGATGCGCGCGGTTTGGGCAGCGTGAAGCTGGTGCGGTCCGCGGCCACCGAATGCATCCACCGTGTGATGACCGCACCCGCTACGCCGCTCAAGACTCCGAATCCGAGCGCGCCGAGCACGACCAATCTGCGCCTGCCGGCATCCGGCTCGTCGGGCTCGGGTGCTTCTGGGCCGGACCCAAACCGGCCGGTGAGCAGGCGCAGGGTCGTCACGCCGCAGGCCGCGCCCGCGACGGTCGGGATCGTGTCGAGTGGCGTCGTACCTTGCCGCGACAGCACCGCGACGCATCCGAGCGCGCCCGCCGCGACGATCACGGCGCTACCGAGGGGGCGCGGCCGAGTCTCGAGCGTCCCGGCGATCGCGGCGGTGGCGGCGATCACCACCAGCACCGCTACGGCTAGGAAGAGTTTGTCCGAAGAGCCCAGGCTCGCAATCGCCCACTCTTTGACCGGGCCCGGTGTCAGATCGACGACGGCCGCGCCGATCGCGGCCCGCGCGTCGGCCCGCGCACCGAACGGGATGCCTACCAGCTCGGCCACCCCAAGCGCGACGGATGCGGCTGCGACCCCGGCGATCATCCGCTCGTTCGACGGCGCGCCGGCCATAGGAGATACGTTCCGCTTCAACGCGCCAGGGAGATGGCGGCTTCGGGGCAGTTCTGCTCGGCGGTGACGGCTTGTGCCTCGAGTTCACCAGAGACCTCGGCGACGAGCACAACGCAGTGGCCGGCGTCGTCGGCGTCGAAGACGTCGGGCGCCAGGGTGTAGCAGCGCCCGTGCCCGGTGCAGCGGTCGGCGTCGACGGCGATGCGGGTCATGGCGCCGGAAACACCAGGGGCAGCGACTCCACCGAGCGCAGGGCCGCGGTGTAGGTCAGCTGGGTGCCCGGCTTGATCTCGTAATCCGGTATGCGCCGGTGGAACTCGCGTAACGCCACCCTCAGCTCCATGCGGGCCAGGTGGGAGCCCAGGCAGCGGTGCGGACCGCCCCCGAACGCGCGGTGCCGGTTCGGGTTGCGGGCGAAGTCGACCAGCTCCGGATCGGCGAACTCGGCCGGGTCGGTGTTGGCCGCGCCCAGCAACGGGCTGACCCGTTCGCCCTTGTGGATGGGGCAGCCGCCCACCTCGACGTCTTGGATGGCGACCCGCGCGACACCGGGCACCGGTGTCTCCCAGCGCAACAACTCCTCCACGGCGCTGGGCAGGATGTCGGGCTGCTCGACCAGCTGACGACGGTGGTCGGGGTGGCGCGCCAGGTACACGAAGAAGCAGTCGAGTGAGTCGGTCACCGTGTCCAGGCCGGCGATCAGGAACAGGAAGCAGATGTCGAGGAGCTCTTCGCGCGACAGCGGCCGCCCGGCGACGTCGGCGGCGATCATCGCCGACAGCACGTCGTCGCGGGGGCTGGCGATGTGGTCGTCGATGGCGCGGTCGAAGTACTCGTAGATCTGTTGCGCCACCCCGGCGGCGCTCTCGTGTCGCCGGTCGAAGCCGGAGTCGCCCTCCGGGCGGATCACACCGTCCTTCCATTCCAGAAACTTCTCGAGGTCTTCCAGCGGCAACCCGAGAAGCTGCAGGAAGACGGTGCACGGCAGGGGTACCGCGAACTCGGTGTGGAAGTCGCACTCACCCCGATCGACGAAGCCGTCGATCATCTCGTTCACCAGCTCGGTGACCCGAGGCTCGCGGCGGGCCATCTCCCGCGGAGTGAACAACGGATCGAGGATGCGGCGGTACTTCGCATGCTCGGGCGGGTCGATCTGAAGCGGGATCAGCGGCCGCACGTTGCCCAGGTCGACCGCGTCCATGTTCGACGAGAACAACTCCGTGTGTTTGAGCGCCATCTCGATGTCGGCCAGTCGGCTGAGCACCACGGCCTGCGGTGACCGGAACACCGGGCTCGATTCGCGCAACGCCTTGTACATCGGCTGTGGGTCCGCCAGACCGGTCACCGTCTGGTCGACGAACCCCTCGGTATCTGTCATCTGGTCAGACTGGCACCAACGTCCCCGCCGGGCAATGGTCAATGCTGAGCGGCCGCACAATCGCCGCGCGGCGCTCAGCTGTGCAGGTGCAGCCGTTCGCCGTGCGGCCCGAAGATCACGATGGCCTCCACCGGGCCGTCGACCGCCCCGAACCAGTGCGGTGTCCAGGTGGAGAACTCGACCGCTTCGCCCGGCGCGATGGTGAAGTCGCGGTCGCCGAGCAGCAGCCGCAGCCTGCCGGACAGGGCGTACATCCAATCCTGGCCTTCGTGCACCGGCAACTCCGCCGGCGGGGTGCGGCGCCGGGCGCTGACCCGAACCTTGAACGCGTGCAGACCGCCAGCGGGACCCTGACGGGTCAGCGGCCAATAGGTGACCCCGTGGTGGGTGTGGGCGGCGCCGCGCACCCGCGGATCGTGGGTTTCGGAAGGCTGCAACAACTCGTCGGTGCTGACCGACAGCGCCCGCGCCAGGCGCGGGAGGTGATCGAGGGCGAGCCGGCGTTTTCCCGACTCGAGGCGGCTGAGCGTCGAGACGTCGATGCCGGCGCGCGCGCCGACCTCTTGCAGCGTCATGCCGCGCTGCGTGCGCAGTTCACGCAGGCGCCGGCGCACCTGAAGGTCGATATCGGGAGCGGTCTTTGCCTGCATGGCAAATAAGCTTGGCAAGCCGAACGCGGCTGGGCAAGCTCGCGGTATGGAAACTTCATGCAAACCTGATGACGCCCAGCGGTTCTGGGAAGAGCGTTACCGATCGACCGACCGGGTGTGGAGCGGACGGGTCAACCCGCGCCTCGCCGAGGTGGCTGCCGACTTGCCTGCGGGCCGGGCTCTCGACCTGGGCTGTGGGGAGGGCGCCGACGCGTTGTGGCTCGCCGAGCGTGGGTGGCAGGTGGTGGCGGTCGACGTCTCGGCCACCGCGCTGCAACGCGCGGCGGAGGCGGCGTCGGCGCGAAACGTGGACGGGCGCATCGACTTTCATCTCCACGACCTCAACGAGAGCTTCCCGGACGGGATGTTCGACCTAGTATCGGCGCAGTTTCTGCACTCGCCGGCCCGGCTGGACCGCGACTCCGCGCTGCGGCGGGCGGCCGAGCATGTGAGCCCCGGCGGTGTGCTGCTGATCGTCGACCACGCGGCAGCCCCACCGTGGGCGGAGCACCACCACCACTCCTTTCCCACGATCGACGAGGTGCTCGCATCGTTGCGGCTGGACAACGCCTGGACCCCGGTGCGGACGGAGACGGTGGAACGGGAGGCGGTCGGACCCGACGGACAAGCCGCGGCCCTGCGGGATAACGTGATGGCTCTGCGGCGCGTCGGATAACCTCAGGCCGCGTCGTGGAATATCAGCCCCAGGGCGTAGCGTTCGCCGGAGCGCACCACCGACACGCCGTGCCGCACCGGCGCCGCGGACCAGCCGCGGCTGGAGGCCACGGGCCGCTCGCGGGTGGTGAACACGAATCCATGCCTCTGCGGCAATTGCGTTGCCAGGCCGCGGGATTGGGCCCGCAGCCGCTGTTCGACGATCAGGAATTCGCCGCCGGTGTAGTCGGTGCCGGGCTCGCTGAGGTTGATCACCACCTGCAGCGGAAACACCAAGTCGCCATAGAGGTCTCGGTGCAGGGCGTTCCAGTCGCCCGCACCGTACTTCAGCATCAGCGCGGTGGACCTGGTTTGCCCTGCGGCGTGGCAGATCGCCAGCCAATCGTCCAAACCGTCAGGCCAGGGCGCGTCGCGGCCGAGTTTGCCCCACCAGTCGCGGGCGATCGGCAGCAGCCGCGGGTAGAGCGCCTGTTTGAGCTCGTCGATGGGGTCGGGATAGGGCGCCCGGAAGTAGCGATACTGCCCGGCGCCGTACCGTTTGGGCGCCATGTCGATGGTCGAGCGGAACAGGCTGTCGTCGTTGTAGAGCTTGCGGAGCCGGGCCGCCTCGCCGGTGGTGACCAGCCTCGGCAGTAGCGCCCCGCCGTCTTCGTTGACCGTGCTGGCGATGGCGTCCCAGTCGCCGGAGTCGACTCGCTTCTTCCACCGGTCCACCCGGTCCACGATAGAGCCGGCGCGCGATGGTTGCTGGCACCGGGATCGCGCAGGTAGTAGCCTGGATCGTCGCGGACGAGTTGGCCGGGCGGCCGCGGACCGCCGCAAGGCGGTTCGAGGAAAGTCCGGACTTCACAGAGCAGGGTGATTGCTAACGGCAATCCGAGGTGACTCGCGGGACAGTGCCACAGAAAGCAGACCGCCACCCTCGCGGTGGTAAGGGTGAAACGGTGCGGTAAGAGCGCACCAGCATCCCGGGTGACCGGGGTGGCTAGGCAAACCCCACCCGAAGCAAGGCCAAGAAGGCCGCACCGAAAGGTGCGGCCGCGCAGGCGTTCGAGGGTTGCTCGCCCGAGCCTGCGGGTAGGCCGCTCGAGGCACCCGGCGACGGTGTGTCCAGATGGATGGTCGCCGCCGCGCATCTTCGGCTGCCGGAGATGCGCGGAACAGAATCCGGCTTACAGGCCAACTCGTCCGCCCCCGCTCAGCCGGCCTTGTGCACCGCCTTGGCGAGCTTGCGCAACGCGTCGTCGAGCTGCTGTTCGCACCGCTCGGCCAGGTCGGCCTCCTGCTGGTACAGCAGGCCGTAGGTGAACGTGTCCTCGCCGGCGGCGTGCGCGGCTTCGGATTCGTGGCGCAGATGTTCGCGGCTGACCACACTGTCCTGATGGTCGCCGAGCAGCGACTGAACGGCCTTCGCCTGCTCGGACACCCTGTCGGCGCCCGTGGCCGCGGCGGTGTACCGAAGTCGCTTGGCCCGCTTGCGGATCCGGTGGATCGATTCGTCGCGCGCGTGGTGGTCCTCCGGGTGTTCGCCGGCCACCTGGGCGGCGGCTTTGGCTGCCTTGCGGACCTTCTTGTAGGCGGCGTCGATGGTGACCGGAGGGTGCTCTTCGCCGGGGGCGGCGGCCGGGGGTTGCGCCGCTATCGCGTCGAGGGCGTCGAGCAGACGGAAGTAGCGCTGCGACCGCATGGCGATCAGCGACCGGCGCAGCCCGGTCTGGTAGCGCCGCTGCGCCCCGCCGACCAGGCGCTCGTGCACCGGACCGCGCACCAAATCCGGTGTCAGCCCGTCCAGTTGGCGCTCGTAGCGCTCCGCGAGGACTTCGGCGTCGCGCGCGATGCCGAGGATGCCGGCGAGCTCGCGCAGTTCGTCGAGCACCCACCCGTCGTCGGGCAACCCGAACGACTCCTGGTAGTCGCGCAACAGGCTGCGCAGCTTGCGGGTGGTGACCCGCATCTGGTGGATGGAATCGAACGCGTCGGCGCGTACCGCACGATCCCACACCAAGAGTTCGCGAATCTGATCGGCCACCGCGCGCTGCAACGGGTGCTCGGCGGCCGGCGCGCCGTCGGGCTGTGGCGTGGTGCCGAGTACCCGCGCCAGCTTGGAGGCATGACCGGCCGGTGCGGCGCCGGCGTCGAGCAGCCGATTGCCCAACCGGTTCAACAGCCCGGTGTCCGGCACCCCATCCGTCTCGACCAGTTCCAGCTCCCACTCCCGCCACTCCTGCTGGGTGGGCTCCAGGTCGGCATCGTCGGAAGCGCGGGCCGACCAGGCGGTGACGTGGTCGTTGCAGAATTCGGCCAGGGGCGTGTCGTCGGCCGCGTACAACACCTGGGTTTCACGCTGGGTGGTGATGCGGGCGACCGGCTCGAGCGGGCGGTCGCGCACGATCGCCAGCACGATGTCCACCAGCTCCTCCGGCACGGTGTCGGGCCCGCCCGGGCCCGAGGCGTCCAGGGGTGCCCGGACTTCGGTTCGGGCCTCCGGCCCGGCCGGCAGCTTCAGGTGCCATCCCGCGTCCGAGCCACCGGTGCGGCGGCGCAGGGTGATCTTGTTGCGGGCGAGGTCCTGTGCGGGGGTGTCGAAGTACGTCGCGTCCAGTGTCTGAGTGGGCGACTTCTCGACGTGCGCCACCGCGGCGATGCCTTCGAACGAAGGTGACACGGTGGACTCGCCGACATCGAACTTGCGCTCCACCTCGCGATGACGCGAGGTTTGTGGCGCTTTTGCAGGCATTTTCGGCTCCGTTGAAGGCGCGTCGCCGCGGCCATGAAGGGATGATGGGTTCCCATAGCCTGCCATACCGCGGTAACACGGATGGCGGCGCCGGCCGCTGACCGGCGCGGCGTTACGGGGGCGGCGGCGAGTCTTCGCGGAGATGCAGCGCCAGGCCGCTCAGTTCGCGGATCGTCTGAATCTCGGACTCGCGGAACGGCCGTCCGTCGGGCGCGAGCAGATCGTGGAACCACTCCACCGGCATGGCCGTGTACGGGTGCTCCCAGGAGTCCCACGGAAAGAAAGTCTGGGTCTTCCCGGCGACCAGCCCCCAGTTGAAGGCGCCGACGTTGTAGCGCTTGGCGATGGGCAACACGCCCGGAATGGTGCTGCCCAACGGCCGGGCCATGTATTCGGTGCACAGGATGGGGCGCCCGTATGGGATGAGTTCGTTGATGCGGGTCTCAAACCACGCCGGCTTGTCATAGGAGTGGAACGTGATCACGTCGGAGTTGTCGAGTTGAAAGCCGTTGATTGCGCTGCGGCGTCCCGGGTCTGCCCACTCGCCTTGCCATACGGCACTCGTCAATGGCTGACAGGGATCTACCGCGCGTGCCCACTCGAACACCTGCGGAAGCAGATTCGCGACGACGGCTTCTTTGTCTTTCCTCTCGACGGCGCGATATTGGTGCGAGGGATTATCGGGCTCGTTCCACAGGTCCCAGCCCAAAATGCGGTCGTCGTTGCGGAACTGGGTCAGCACTCCGGTGACATAGTCACGCAGCGTGCGGGCGTAGTTGGGATCATCGATGCGTTGCGCGCCCGGACTTTGCACCCAGCCGGAGTTGTGGACGCCGGGCCTCGGCGGGCGCTGCGGACCTGCTTGCGGGAGCGGGTCCCAACAGGAGTCAAACAAGACGAAGAGTGGTTTGATGCCGTGGCGCGCCACGATGTCGACGAACTGAGCGAGACGGCCCTGGAACCCTTGATAGTCCTGCGCCCAGAGCAGATCGTGCAGGAAGACCCGGATCGTATTGAACCCGGCCGACCGGGCCCAGCCCAGCTCCGTATCAATGCGCTGCGGGTCATAGGTGTCGGCCTGGAACATCTCCAGCTGGTTGATGGCGTTCGACGTGATGTAGTTCGCGCCGACCAGCCAACCTTGAGCCCGGTACCAGTTGCCGGCCCGGTCTGCTGACCACGGGCCAGATTTCGGCGAGGTGGGGGGCGGTTCCGCGGCCGCGCGAGGTGCTCGGGCCAGTGCAGCGCCTCCTGCCAATACCAGCGGCATCTTCAGCACCGTCCGACGGTGCACGAAATCACCATGAATCGCCCGGTCGATCTGTTTCACCCTTGCTCTCGGAGTAGAGACCTCATCCAAGAACAATCGTACCGGCCTGCCACACAAGGATTTTCGGAATTGACAGGATCCGGTGGGCGAAACGCCTAGTCGTGCCCGTCAGAAGCAGTGCTCGTCGGCGGGGAAAACCCCCTCCGCCACCTCTTTCGCATATTGCTTTGCGGCCCGGCGCAATTCCCCGCCGATGTCGCCGAACCGCTTCACGAAGCGGGCGGCCTTGCCGCTGCTGACTCCGGCCATGTCCTGCCAGACCAAAACTTGGCCGTCGCAGTTCGGGCCTGCCCCGATCCCGACCGTCGGGATGGTCAGCTTGCCGGTGATCTGGGTGGCCAGCTCGGCCGGCACCATCTCCATGACGACGGAGAACGCCCCGGCTTCGGCGACGGCGATCGCGTCGGCGACGGTCTGTTCCGCGGCGTCACCGCGGCCCTGCACCCGGAAGCCGCCCAGGCTGTTCACGCTCTGCGGCGTGAACCCGATGTGCGCCATCACGGGGATCCCGGCCGCGGTCAGGCAGGCGATCTGCTCGGCCACGCGCTCGCCGCCCTCGAGCTTGACGGCGTGGGCGCCGCCCTCCTTCATGAACCGGGTGGCCGACGCCAGCGCCTGGGCCGGGCCCGCCTCGTAGCTGCCGAATGGCAGGTCCGCGACGACCAGGGCGTGACGCGCCCCGCGCACCACGCCGCGCACCAGCGGGATCATTTCGTCGATCGAGACCGGCACCGTGGTGTCATAGCCGTACACGACGTTGGCGGCCGAGTCGCCGACCAGCAACACCGGAATGCCCGCCTCGTCGAAGATGCGGGCGGTCGAATAGTCGTAGGCCGTGAGCATGGCCCACTTGTGCCCTTCGGCCTTCATCTTCTGCAGGTGGTGGGTGCGAATTTTGGTGAGGGGCTGCGCCTGTTCGGACGTGCCCGCACCATAGACGTTCTGCTCAGACATCATTGTCCTATTGGTGGTCGGGTCGATCCTCGTGGCCCTCAACGGGTCCCCGGGTTCGTCTGACGGTGCCATTCTGCCATCTCTTCTGCGCAGTCGCACCGTCCGGATGATGTGAGACATGCCATGCCCGGCCGTATGCGGCCGGCCGGTAACCGCTCGGCGGTGCCGCTCACGAGAATCTCAGCTTCCCTCTGGCAGCATATGTTGGCATGGGTCTGTCTCGCCGCGGCAAGTTCGCGCGCATGCTGCTGGTTTCGACAACGGTCGCTGCCGTGACGCTCCTGGTCGCGGGCTGCGTTCGGGTCGTCGGCGGGCGCGCCCTGCTGGCCGAGCCCAAGCTGGGGCAGGCCGTGGAATGGACACCGTGCCGGTCATCCAACCCGAAGGCCAAGATCCCCGCGGGTGCGCTGTGCGGCAAGCTCGCGGTGCCGGTCGACTACGACCACCTCGACGGCGACGTGGCCACGCTGGCGATGATTCGCTTCCCCGCCACCGGGGACAAGATCGGCTCGCTGGTGATCAACCCCGGCGGGCCCGGCGAGTCCGGTATCGAGGCCGCCCTCGGTGTCGTCCAGTCGTTGCCGAAGCGGGTCCGCGAACGCTTCGACCTGGTGGGTTTCGACCCGCGCGGGGTGGGGTCATCGCGGCCGTCCGTGTGGTGCAACTCCGACGCCGACAACGACCGGCTGCGGACGGAGCCGAACGTCGACTACAGCCCCGCCGGCGTGGCCCACATCGAGGACGAGACCAAGGAGTTCGTCGGCCGCTGCGTGGACAAGATGGGCAAGAACTTCCTGGCCAACGTCGGCACGGTCAACGTCGCCAGGGACCTGGACGCGATCCGCGCGGCGCTGGGCGACGACAAGCTGACCTACCTGGGCTACTCCTACGGCACCCGAATCGGCTCGGCCTACGCCGAGGCCTACCCGGACAAGGTGCGGGCGATGATCCTCGACGGCGCCGTCGACCCCAACGCCGACCCCATCGAGGCAGACCTGCGTCAGGCCAAGGGTTTCCAGGACGCGTTCAACGACTACGCCACCGATTGCGCGAAACAGTCGAGCTGCCCGTTGGGCACGGACCCGGACAAGGCCGTCGACGTCTACCACAGCCTGGTCGACCCGCTGGTAGACCCGAACAACCCGATGGTCGGCAGGCCGGCCCCCACCAAGGACCCTCGGGGACTGAGCTATAGCGACGCCATCGTCGGCACCATCATGGCGCTGTACTCGCCGACGTTGTGGCACCACCTGACCGACGGGCTGAGCGAACTGGTCAACCACCGCGGCGATACGTTGCTGGCCCTCGCCGACATGTACATGCGCCGCGACGCGCACGGTCACTACACCAACGCCACCGACGCGCGGGTCGCCATCAACTGCGTCGACCAGCCGCCGATCACCGACCGCGCCAAGGTGATCGACGAGGACCGCCGCTCGCGGGAGATCGCGCCATTCATGAGCTACGGCACCTTCACCGGCGACGCCCCACTGGGCACCTGCGCGTTCTGGCCGGTTCCGCCGACGAGCAAGCCGCACACCATCTCCGCGCCCGGCCTGGCCCCGACCGTGGTGGTGTCGACCACCCACGACCCGGCCACCCCCTACAAGGCCGGGGTCGACCTGGCCAACCAGCTGCGCAGTTCGCTGCTCACCTACGACGGCACCCAGCACACGGTCGTGTTCCAGGGCGACGGTTGCATCGACAACTACGTCACCGCGTACCTGGTCGGCGGCGCGACCCCGCCCAGCGGCGCAAAGTGCTAGGGCGCGTACGGGTCTGACGCTCAGCGCAATTCGACGCCCGGTGCGGGCCGCAGACGAGATCAAGGCGTAACCGTTTCGCGCCGCTTCGGGAACCCGAAGCTGACACGATGACTGCCATGTCGCGCCTGAGAACGTTGAGTTCGGCGCTGGTGTCATTCGGGCTGTTGGCCGCGCAATCGGTGGTGGGACCGGCGGTCGCGGGCGCCACCCCGGAGCCGGGTTCGGGGCAGAGTCCTGCTCCGAGGCCGTCGGCCGCGACGCCGCAGACGTGGGGGAGTTGCGGTCAATTCGCCACCGACACAAGCGATGTCCCCACCGCGCAGTGCACCACCGTCTCCGTTCCGGTCGACTACGACAACCCGGGAGCGGGGCAGGCCAGGCTGGCGGTGATCCGCGTGCCGGCCACCGGCCAGCGGATCGGCTCGCTGCTGGTCAATCCGGGCGGTCCCGGCGGGTCCGCGGTCGACATGGTGGCCGGCATGGCGCCGGATCTGGACGGCACGCCGATTCGGCGCAACTTCGACCTCGTCGGTTTCGACCCGCGGGGGGTGGGGCATTCGACCCCGGCCCTGCGCTGCCGCTCGGACGCCGAGTTCGACGCCTACCGGCGCGAGCCGATGGTCGACTACAGCCCGGCCGGTGTGGCGCACATCGAACAGCTCTATCAGCAGCTGGCCCAGCAGTGTGTGAGCCGCATGGGGCCCGGGTTTTTGGCCAACGTCGGCACCGCCTCGGTGGCGCGCGACATGGACATGGTCCGGCAGGCGCTGGGCGACGACCAGATCAACTACCTCGGCTACAGCTACGGCACCGAGCTGGGCACCGCCTACCTGGAGAAGTTCGGGGCCCACGTGCGGACGATGGTGCTCGACGGCGCGATCGACCCGACCGTCGGCCCCGTCGACGAGAACGTTCAGCAGATGGCGGGATTCCAAACCGCTTTCAACGACTACGCCACCGACTGCGCCCGCTCGGCGGGCTGCCCGCTGGGCACCGACCCGGCCCAGTTCGTCAACCGCTACCACGCGCTGGTCGACCCGTTGGTCGCCAAGCCAGGTCGCACGTCGGACCCACGTGGCCTGAGCTACGCCGACGCGACCACCGGCACCATCAACGCGCTCTACACCCCGGCGCACTGGAAATATCTGACCAGCGGCCTGCTCGGCCTGCAGCGCGGCACCGACGCCGGCGACCTGCTGGTGCTCGCCGACGACTACGAGGGCCGCGACCGCGGCGGTCATTACACCAACGATCAGGATGCGTTCAACGCGATCCGATGCGTCGACGCGCCGTCGCCGAAGGATTCGGCGAGCTGGGTCTCCGCCGATCAGCGCATCCGCCAGGCGGCGCCGTTCCTCAGCTACGGGCAGTTCACCGGAGCCGCGCCCCGCGATCTGTGCGCACTGTGGCCGGTGCCGGCGACGTCGACGCCGCACGTCGCGGCGCCCGCGGCGCCGGGCAAGGTCGTCGTCGTCTCCACCACGCACGATCCGGCCACCCCGTACCAGGCCGGGGTCAACCTGGCCCGCGAGCTGGGCGGCCCGCTGATCACCTACGACGGGACGCAGCACACCGCGGTGTTCAACGGGGACCAGTGCGTGGACGGCGCCGTGATGGGATACCTCGTCGCGGGCACGTTGCCGCCGGCGGGCTACCGATGCCGGTCCTGACCGCACTGAGCAGCCTGTTTGCAATCTTCGCAATTGTTCCGATCGCGCGTCGGTAACACAGAATTAACTACACCAAACGAGCTAGCCTAAACATCCTTCTAGCTGTGGAAACACTAGATAGGCAACCTGCACAGCGTTGTAAGTGTAGGGTAACGACATGACAAAGCGTTTGCTGGATCTGGCTGAGCTGCTCAATTCGTGGATGCGCCACCTGCGTGGCCAGCGGCGCAGCGAGCAGACGCAGCGGGCTTACCGCCGCGCGGTGGACGCCTACCTGGCCTACTGCGCCGACACCGGGGCGCCGGCGGCGTTAACGAAGGCCGCCGTGACGGACTGGCTGGCCGCCCAGGGTGATTGCTCGACGGCGACGGTGCGGCTGCGGCTGGCCGCGGTCAAGCGGTTCGCTGCCTGGTTGGCCGCCGAGGAGGGTTTCGATGCCGACCCGATTCTGGCTATCCGGCCCCCGAAGATGGCTCAGGCCGCTGTCGCGGACCTGTCGGACAACGAGGTGGGCAGATTGCTTAAGGCGTGTGAGGGTACGGACCTGCGCGACAAGCGTGACAAGGCGATGGTGGCTCTGCTCGCCGAGACGGGGCTGCGGGCGGCTGAGCTGCTCGCCCTGGATATGGCCGACCTGGATTTGGACGCCTGCCTGGTGCAGGTGCGCCACGGCAAGGGCGGCAAGGCGCGGCGAGTGCGGTTTTCGCCGGGCACGGCCGCCCTCATCGACCGCTACCTGCGGGCCCGCCGCAATACGGTGCGCCACCCCGCGGAGGGGCCTGTGTGGCTGTCGGCGCAGGGCCGACGGCTGTCGTACACCGGCCTGGTCGGCACGCTCAAGGCCCGTGCAGCTGATGCCGGGGTGGTCGGCTTCCACGTCCACCGGCTGCGGCACACGGCTGCGGTGCGGTGGATGCAATCGGGCGGCTCGGAGACCGGCCTGCGCGCGCATGGCGGCTGGTCGGATAACTCGATGATCGGCCGTTACACCAAGACCGCCTCGGAGAGGCTGGCCGCCGAGGAGTTCGACCGGCTTGGCCTGGGGCTGACGGAATTGTGAACGCCGACGGCCCATTTCAGGGCATGGAGGAAGAGAAAAGCGGCGAAATCACGGTGTACTGCGACGCCCAATCCCATGAGCTGTGGGAGCGGACCTACTCGCGACGTGGTGAAGACCCATGGATGCCGGACCTGTTCGACCACATCGGTGGCGAACAGGGCGACATCAAGTCTCCGCGCCGCGGCGGCGGTATCGAGTACATCGACGCCGCCGGCCGCGTTGTGCAGTCTTGGGATTCGGGACGTGTGACGCCTGACGATCCTCTTGGCAAAACCGATCGGTTGGTGGCCGATATTGACCGGGCCCGTCAGGTTTCCGGTCTTGACGCCGATGTCGCCTTGCCGCTTGGCCTCCGTTACCGTATCCGCTGCCCGCTGTGTGACGATCAAGTCCGGCGCAGCGGTTCGGAGGCCAACAAGCAATTCAATTGGCTTTGGGAGCAGGGCATTACGCGAATCTCGCTGGACTCTCTTCGCAAGCTGGATCGGTTGCTGTAGCGAACAAAACTTTGCACGGCGTTGGTTGTATGCTGTGCGTAGAAGCGAGCCGGATGCCCCTCCGGCCGGAGCCTCCGAAGAAGGTGTGATACCTCACGCCTTAAGTTCGGAGGCTCGCGTTGAGCTCAGATTCAGAAATTTCCTTGGCCCGGTCGATGGCCGCCGACCAGTCCTGGGGAAACACGGTTGATCGCGCGGCCCGCACGGCGAATGGTCGTCGTGCCGCTGACGCCCGATTCCTGAAACTGGCCGACGGCGACCCGAAACGCGCTGAATCGCTACGCCGAGCGCATTACAAGCGCATGGCGCTCAAGTCAATTGCATCCCGTAAAGCGCGTAAGGCTGCCCGCGAAGCGGCCGCCCGCGATGGCGCCGCAATCGAAACCCTCGACGGCGGCGCGGCATGAACCGGGGCCTAGGGCCGCCTAATGACGAAAGCCGGCCCCCGCCTAGGAAACCGGCCACCGCCCACTTCGCACCTGACGCCACTACAGCCACCACAACCGAGAGCGCCGCTTTGAGTGTAAACGGGCGCGCCGTCAGCTGGTGGTCGGTGCACGAATTCGTGGCGCCGTGGCTTGCCGCTGCTGGAGATTGGCCGATGGCCGGCACCCCGGCTTGGGTAGAGCTTCCCGACACCGATCCAGCCAAGTGGGCCGCCGTGCTCGACGCCGCGAGGCATTGGGGATTGCGGGTGGAGGCCGCGCAGTTGACGTTCGGCGAGGCGTCCCATGCGGTAGCGGCCGCCGCGGACTGGTCGGCAATCGCCGGCGAGATCCGCCGCCGGAACGGCGCCCACATCCCCAGGGCCGCATCGTGACCGGGCTGCCTGAACCACACTGGGACACCTTGGAGGAGTTCCGGGTGGGCGAGTGGAACGGCGACCTGCCGCCTGGGCAGCACAACAGCAACGGCCACCGCCGCTCCACCAACGACCAAGAGGCAGGTAGGTGTGGCCAGTCGTGGCAGCCGATCGACCTCGGCCCCTACCTCCGCGGCGAAATCCAACCGCCCGCCCCGCCGAGCCTCGGCCTGGCGCGCAGCGACGGCGTGCGCCTCATCTACCCCAGCCGCGAGCACGTCGTCGTCGGCGAGACCGAGAGCGGCAAATCATGGTTCGTTCTGGCCTGCACCGCCGCCGAGCTGCTGCGCGGAAACCCCGTCGTCTATGTGCATTACGAAGAGCCAGGCCCTGAGAGCACCATCGAGCGGCTGCGTGACCTCGGTGTGCCGGACAAGCTCATGCTGCGTCCGCTGTTCCGGTTCGTCGCCCCTAACGAGCCCGCCCAGCTCGACAACCTCGCCGACCTCCTCGACCCAGCGCCGACGCTAGTAATCCACGACGGCGTTAACGAGGCGATGACCCTCAACGGGCATGACATCCTCGCGGCCGAAGGCGCCGCGCTGTTTCGCCGCCGCCTGATCGCCCCATTCCTGCGGGCCGGCGCGGCGACGATCGCCTGTGATCACCTGCCCGGCGGCGCCGACGGCACCCGAAAGAACGCTTACGGCTCGGTGCATAAAGGCAACGCGATCGACGGCGCTCGGATTGCTCTGGAAAACCGGGAGCCGTTCGGGCGGGACCGGCGGGGACGGTCCAACGTGTACGTGACCAAGGACCGCCCCGGCCACCTGCGTAAGCACGGCTCGGCCGACCGCAGCACCGTCGGCAAGACCTACCTGGGGACGCTGGTCGTCGACGCCTCGGACCCGTTCAAGCCGCTCGACCTGGCGTTCTACGCGGCGACACCCGAGGACACCGCAGCCACGGCGGATCTGTCCAGCTCGAAACTTGCCGACACCATCTGGGAAGTCACCTGGACCCAGCTGCCTGATCATCGCGTGAAGTCCAAGCGCGCCCTCTACGCCCTGATGCGCGACGCGGGTCAGAGCTTCCGCGAGGCCGACGCCTCGGCCACGGTCCACGCGATGCTCGCATCCGGCCGGTTAATCAGCGACGGAGCAAACGCTTTCACTGCTGCCCAGAGTGCTGCCCAGGACGGCGAAGCGTGACCGCCCGATGCCAAGTGCTGCCGCTGCTGCCCCGCCCTAGCGGGCAGCAGCAGCGGGCAGCACTTTGGGCAGCACTTCGCACTGCTGCCGGGCAGCACCGGGCAGCACCCGGCAGCACCCCGAATATTGGTTGTCCAGCAAACACCGAAAGGCGCCACCATGGCTAAGCACGCTGACAAGCAGGCCCAGCTTGAGCACACCGTGTTCGTCGACGATGCTCGCTCGGCCTTGCTGCACGACGTCGGCGGCGACGCGTACGGGGCCGCGGTCGTCTGCAACCCGGATGGGTCTACCGACCTCGTCTTGGCCTGGCTGCCCGGTCTCAACAATCCCGAGGTGCCGTACGCGGCCGGGCCGGCGCCCGCGCACGAGCAGCCGGGCCCGCTACCGATCGAGGTGCTGCGGCGTGTCGTCGAAACCACCCGCCGGCACCGTCGCGTTGGCGGCACCCAACCCGAGGATAAGGAGGAGGAAAGCCCATGGGCGCCCTGATTTGCATCGCCTGTTTGTGTGAGCGGGCCGCGGCCGGCTCCCGCTTTTGCGCGGACTGCCTGGTGGGCCGTGACGCCGCCACACGCCGCGCCGACCCCAACGCGGAAATCCCGAAAAGACCAGCAGTTCAACCACTTTCGCACGAGAGGATCATCTAAATGACCGCACCATCCGCTTCCCGTTTCGCCCCCGGCGTCATCCGGTACTGCTTTGACGAGACCACCGACCACACCCCGATGCCGAACCGCAGCGTCGGTTTGACCGGGCTACTGAAGATGACCGGCCTCGTCGCTGAATCTGGCTGCGTGTTGCCGCCCACGTTCGTGGAGATGAGAGACAGATTCCTGGCGTTCAGCCAGCTGGCCGCGACCGCCGCCCCAATCATGACCGGCAGGCTGTTCGCGTCGCTGCGCGACGGCACCGGTGATCCTGCACTGTGGTTTTCGTGTGCGATGGCCGAAGCTGGGGCCGGCTCGGTCGAGCGCCGCTCCGAAGTCTTGGCGGTGGTCCATGACGCGATGGAGGCAGAGCTGCGCGGCCTGTACATGCCGGTCGCGCAGGCCCACTATCGCGAGTTGGCCTCCAAGTTCGACACCGCCGCGCAGGGTTTCGAGCGTTGCGCCCGCGTTGTCGATCCCGGCGCCGACCCCGGCGAGGTGGTCAACGCCCGGGACAAAACGGTGCGGGCCTGGCGGGACGCGCTGGCGTTCGCCGGCCAGCTCGACGGCCTGTTGCCGGCGCTGACCGCGGCCGCGGAATTGGTGCGGCCGGTGACGTTGCCGACCGGTCTGGGTGTGTCCCGCGACGTATTCGAGCTGCCGCTAGTCGCGGACGTCGACGGCATCCACAAGCGCATCGCGTGGGCCAGCTGGAAAGATTGGGCCGAACCGAAACCGCTCAACCCTGACACCCCCGCGCTGAGCATCGAATCCGTGACCGCGGAGCCCCCCGACACGGTGCAGAACACCCGCTGTGGGCGGTGGACGCGGCTGGTGCGGTGCGACGCCGTCATCCGCGCGCACCCCGACCCGGGCGAGCTGGTGCTGTTCGGGCAGGCCGCGCCGATTGTTGTCGCGCCGGTCTGGGACGGGCACGCGCGTCGGCATCTGTTGCGGCGCATAGATCCTGAAGGCGAGGTTCCTAACCCTGATGCGCCCAAGCGTGGCCCGTTGTCCAGGCTGAGGGACGCCTTCCGCCGCATCCCCGACCAGCCCGAGGCCGAGGCCGAGCCCGACGTCCTGTCAACCGTCGCATTCGACGACCCCGAAGGAGCTTGAGATGAGCACGACGTCCACCATTGAGCGCAGCGCAGTGTCCGGCGCCGTCGAGCTGCGCAGCCTCGGCGGCACCCAGGGGCGTCAAATCGCCGGCTACGCCGCGAAGTTCGACCGAGAATCGCGGACGATATCGGGTGGCGCGGGTGTCCCTTTCGTCGAACGCATCGCCCGCGGGTTCTTCGAGCAAGCCCGCGCCGCCGGCTGGCCCGGCGAGCAAGGCGCCGGGGTGCTGTGCCGCTACAACCACTCCGATGAATATCTGTTGGGCACCACCGCGGCGGGCACGCTCCGCCTGGACGTCGACAACGTCGGCCTCAGATACCGCGTGGACGCGCCGAGCTGCCGCGGCGACGTCCTCGAGCTGATTGCCCGCGGCGACATCCACGCTTCGTCGTTCACCTTCGCTAACGCCTTAGACGAATGGAATTACGCCGATGGCACCGCGATGCGCACCCTGATCAGCGGCGCGGTCCTCGACGTCGCGCCCTGCAGCGCCGTCGCCGCCTACTCCGACACCACCGTCGGGCTGCGCAGCCTGGCCGCGCACAAGGGGGTTCCGGTCGGCGACGTGGTGGCCCTGGCCCAGCGCCACGAACTGCGGAAACTGTTCACCCGCACCGACCGGGCCCGGGCCTTCGCCCCCGCCGGCACGCTGTCGTGGCAAGAAGCCAAGTTGCGGCTCTACCAGACCCGCCCCTACGACCCCATCGTCAGCACCCTGTCCTGCGAGGAAGCGCAGCGCAAACTGCGCGCCATGGACCCACGAAAGGCCCACCGATGACCGGCTTCATCGACCCGTTCCGCGACCCGTTCGACGCACCCCGTGACAGCAGCCTTGCCGAGGAGGACTACAGGCCCGACCACGGCAATCCCGGTGGCAGCGACGTCGACCGCGAACCTGCCGTCGACCCAAGCAGATTCGACTACCCGGGGACTCCACGCCAGTCGTATCGATCGGGCAGCTGCCAGTGAACCTGCTCGGCCCCAGGGATCGGCCACCCTGCGGCCGAGCACAAACCCGGCGGGGCACCGGCCAGCAGCAGCTCGGGCGCTGGCCGCCCCGCCGGGCCACAACCACCCCCACAGAAAGGCAACAACCATGAATCCCAACCCCTTCAGCCCTGAGCACGACTCCAACGCCCGGCCCGGCGACCCCGTCGACGCCTACCACAGCCAACCGGCCCAACAGCAGATGGAGGACTTCACCGCCGCTGCCACCGCCACCCACCAACAGGCAACCGACCTCCACCAACCACACGACTAATGTTTGCTAGCAACCACCCCGGCGGCACCCCAACACCCGCCTGCCGCCCCTACCCGCCGGGGGTATCCGTTGTACCAACCATTGTTTGTATGAAGATAGACGCCTCCGAAAAACGACACGCCCGGGCACCGTTCACTATTTCCACCCAAAAGAGCCCTGACCAGCAACAATGCAAAACGTCAATTTTCGCCCCGGCATTTCCGCAGCTCAGCACGGCGTTTCGCGTATTAAACACAGACACCAAAA
>NZ_LZJM01000073.1:0-3325 GCF_001667665.1 Mycobacterium sp. E342 | reverse complement strand
TGTTGGGGCCCCGATGGGCAGTTGCAGTATGTGGGCCGTGTTGATGAGCAGGTCAAAATCCGCGGGTATCGCATCGAATTGGGTGAGATCCGCACCGCCCTGGCCAATGTGGATGGGGTGGGGCAGGCGGTGGTGATTGCCCGCGAGGACCACCCCGGCGACAAACGCCTGATCGGCTACATCACCCAATCCGCTTCGGGGATCGTGGATCCGGTCGCCATCCGCACCCAACTCGCGGATCGGTTGCCCGCCTATATGGTGCCGGCCGCGATCATCGTGCTCGACGCCCTGCCGTTGACGGTCAACGGCAAACTCGACACCCGCGCCCTACCCGCCCCCGACTACACCCACACTCAGTACCGCGCCCCGGGCAGTCCCATTGAGGAAATGTTGGCCGACATCTACGCCCAAACGCTCGGACTCGACAAGGTGGGGGTCGACGACTCGTTCTTCGACCTTGGTGGTGACTCGCTGTCGGCAATGCGCCTCATCGCCGCCATCAACACCAGCCTCGACACCAATCTTCCTGTACGCACCATCTTCGAGGCGCCCACTGTGAGAAGTTTGAGTCCGCGTCTGCACACAGCTAGTGCGTCCGCGCCAGAAGTAATCCCGATTCAGACTTTGACGGACGGCATCGGCGATCCGTTGTTCTGCATTCATCCCGGGGGCGGGATGAGTTGGCCGTATCAAGCCCTTGGTAATTACTTGGACTGCCCCATCATCGGAATTCAACAAATGCTGCAGGGCGAAGAAGCTGAGCCCCGGTCAATTCGCGATATGGCGAAAAACTACGCCGACAGAATCCAGGAGACTTACCCTGCCGGACCCTACAATCTTCTTGGTTACTCCTTTGGCGGTATCGTCGCCCATGAACTCGCCATCGAGCTTCAGCAGCGCGGATGCACAATCCCAAGCCTCATCATTCTCGATGCCCAGCCGATTGCCGACGGGGGCGACGAAACACTTGACCCAGCCGCAATCGAGAAAGAAGTTTTGGAAGAGGTCTTGCGGTTCTTCAATATCGCTGTTCCTCATCAGGATGAGCCACTTACCTATGAGCGGGTAGGAGAACTAGTCCGCGAACACGCGGGTGTTGAAATCACTCGCTACAAGCAGCTTCTGGAGGTGATTCTGCGGAACCTTGATACGAATATGACGTTGGCGCAAACTCACGAACCCGGTGTTTTCGATGGCGATATAACTATATTTTCCGCGGTGGGAGACGCAAGTGATTGCAATTCAGCCTTGCTAGAAAGTTGGCGACCTTATGTCACTGGCGACATTACAGAACACCCGATCGACTGTACGCATGAAGAGATGCTAATCACCGAATCACTCAGCAAGTACGGCGAAAAACTCAAACATTTACTGCTGAGTGAATCCGCCCCCTGACGGTTCGAGATTTCGGTCTCGCGCGGCAGGCAAGCTCAGCGCTGGCAGGGAATCGGCCTTGGCGGAGTCCGGTTTTGCACGAACTAATTGCTGCGAGACCACATGCCACTGCGGGATCACGGGACGAAGGACAAGTGCCGAAGCTTTCTACTGACAACAGGTTAGTCAGGAGCGCCGATGGGTTACATGGGCAGGTTTATGCGAAGTTTTCGGGACGGGTGGCGTTGGGCTGTCGTATGGTTTGGAGCGGACCATGTGTCTCGGCTAGACGGTCTGGGGGATCGGTGAGCATCAATCCATTCGATGATGACAGTCGCAGTTTTGTGGTCTTAGTCAATGACGAGGAACGGCACAGTTTGTGGCCGGATTTCGCTGATGTTCCGGCCGGTTGGCGAGTGGTGTATGGCGAGGCCGATCGTGGAGCGTGCGTGAACTACATCGAACAGAATTGGACCGATGTACGGCGTGAGAGTCTGCGCGAGAAGCTGGTCGCGGGTCCGGTTTTTGAGCGGTAACCCCGTTTGGGTTGGTGGACTCGGATGGAACTCGACGACCGGGCACTTCCGCTCACACGCGGACAGTTAGACATCTGGCTTGCCCAGGCAACGGGTCACTCCGGTATCGAATGGCAGCTGGGCCTGTTGGTGAGGATCGAGAGCACGGTCGACCGGGAGTCCCTGCAGTGGGCGATCCGCCGCGTGGTGCACGAGGCTGAGCCAGTCAGGGTCTCGTTCTCTGAGGTAGACGGCCAGGTTGTGCAGCGGGTGATCGATTACCCGGATGTCGAGTTGGCTTTTTACGACCTGCGTGGCGCGCAGGACCCGGTGCAGGAAGTCCGTGAGATCGCGTCATCGATTCAACGCACGCCCATGCCGTTGAGCGGGCCGCTGTTCAAATTTGCGTTGTTTCAAATCCGTCGCGATGAATTCTATTTGTTTGCGTGTTGCCACCATATAGTCATCGACGGCTTCGGTGTTGCGCTTGTTGGCCACCGGATCGCATCCATCTATTCTGCAATTCTTTCCGGCGCGTCCATTCCTTCTGCTTTCTATGGTTCGTTGAAAGACTTGGTTGACTATGAATTGGAGTATGAGACGTCGACCGATTATCGCGACGACGAGGCCTATTGGACTCGAAATCTTGCCTCCCAATACGGATCGCATTATCGGTTTTTCGATGCTGCAGGGGTGCGTGATCCATGGCCTTCGGCGCCGGTCGGGTTGGACCTCGGGGTCTTGCGCAGGGTCGATGAGTTGTCCGGGGCGTGGAATATGTCTCGCACATCGATCATTACTGCGGCGTGCGCCCTCTTGGTGCGGGGATGGTCGGGTAGCGGGTCGGAAGTGGTGCTCGATTTCCCGGTAAGCCGCCGGGTGAGTCCGGAGTCCAAGATGCTTCCCGGGATGGTCGCCGGGTTTGTGCCGCTGGTGTTGACTGCATCACCAGATTCTCCGATTGCCAGCTTTTGTGAGCACGTTGACACGCGGATACGGGAGGCGCTGCAGCATCAGCGTTTTCCAGTGCAAGCGCTCGAGCGCAAAGCTCAGCCCCACGGCCCTGCGCGATCAACCGATCGGGTGAGCGTCAATTTCATCCCCGCCGGATTTACCTTGCCTTTCGGTGGCGTGATGGCCTCGGCGTCGTACACCAATTCTGGCCTCGTCGGCGGCTTTGGTCTGATCTTTTCTAACGCCGGTGACCAGCTATTCCTGAGCACGGCGGGCGCTGGGCAGCCGTTTGCCAGTTTCGACGTCTCTTATTTAGCCAACCGCTTGCAGCGGGTGTTGGCGGCGATGACTGCCGACCCGCAGCGGTTGTTGTCGTCGGTCGAGGTGCTCGACGTCGACGAGCATGCGCGCTTGGCGGTGTGGGGCAACCGTGGCGTGTTGGACCGCCCCGCCACGCCGACGGTGTCGATTCCGGATGTGTT
>NZ_LZJM01000072.1:0-3327 GCF_001667665.1 Mycobacterium sp. E342 | reverse complement strand
CAACGTCGCCACACAGCCATCGGAGGCCAACCCCCAATCAGCCGACTGACACCAACGTCTTAACCGGGTACACCTAGGGCGCGCCGGCGTTGGTGAACCGGTAGTCGTCGAGGTCGAACCGCCGGCTGCGCCAGTAGGCCTCCACCGTCGTGGTGGGCCGCAGCGGCACGTCGCCGTGCTTGTCGAAGTAGTAGCTGTTGGCCAGCCGGCAGCTGTCCTGCCAGAAGATCTGCCGGTGCCGCCGGCGCATCATCTCGGCGAAGTAGCGGTCGTTGGCTTCCTCGGTGACCTCGACGCGCGTCGCGCCGCCGCTCTCGGCGCGCTTCAGGCACCGCACGATGTGGTGGGTCTGGGTCTCGATGAGCGCGAAATACGAGGAGCCGACGTAGCCGTACGGGCCGAACACGGAAAAGAGATTCGGGAAGCCCGGGACCGAAACGCCCTCGTACGCCTGCAGCCGGTGCTCGTCCCAGAACCGGCTGAGGGACTTGCCGCCGCTTCCGGTGACCGCGAACGTCGGGACGTCGTCGGGGTCCATCACTTTGAACCCGGTGGCCAGGATCAGCACGTCTACCTCGTGGTCCTCGCCGTCGGTGGTGGCCACCGCCGTGGGCGTGATCTTGTCGATCGGCTCGGTGACCAGCCGCACGTTGTCGCGGTTGAACGTGGCCAGGTACTCGTTGTGAAAGCCCGGGCGTTTGCAGCCGACGGCGTAGCGCGGGGTGAGCTGGTCGCGCACCGCCGGATCGTGCACCTGCTTGCGCAGATAGGCCAGCCCGGCCGACTCCATCCTCTTGGCCAGCGGGATGACCGTGAAGTAGTGCGCGGAGATCGGGAAGGTGACTTCGACGAAGGCCTGGCTGAGTAACCGCTGCATGACCAAGACGGCGGGGACCCGCATCGCCCACCGGGCCGGCCCGGGCAACGCGACGTCCAACTTGGGGAAGCACCAGATCGGGGTGCGCTGAAACACGGTGAGCTGCTTGACGATCGGCGCGATCTCGGGGATGACTTGGACGGCCGAGGCGCCGGTGCCGATGATCGCGACGCGCTTGCCGCTCAGGTCCTGGTCGTGGTCCCAGCGCGCGGTGTGCATGGTGACGCCGCCGAAGGTGTCCACGCCGTCGATGTCGGGCAGCTTGGGGACGGTGAGGACGCCGCACGCGCTGATCAGGAACCGGGCGGTGACCGTGCCGCCGGGGTCGGTCTGCACCCGCCACAGGCATTGCTCGTCGTCGAACTCGGCGGCTTGCACCTTGGTGTTCAACCGGATTCGCGATCGCAGGCCGTATTTGTCGACGCAGTGTTCGGCGTAGGCCTTGAGCTCGCGCCCCCGCGCGTACGTCCGCGACCATTCCGGGCTCTGCTCGAAGGAGAACTGGTAGGAGAACGACGGGATGTCCACGGCGATACCGGGATAGGTGTTCCAGTGCCAGGTGCCGCCGACGCCGTCGCCCGCCTCGACGACGAGATAGTTCGACAGTCCGGCGTTGTCGAGCTTGATGGCGGCGCCGATCCCGGAGAAGCCGGCGCCCACGATCAGCGTGTGGTAATCGGGTGTGCTGCTCATCGTTCGCCGCCTAGGGGTGTAGTGCCTTCTTCAGCGCGGCCAGTCCGCGGTCGGTGGCGTCGCCGGCCGCGGGTATGACCAAGGCGAAGCTGGCGTACCCGTGCACCAGGTTCGGCTCGTTGCTCAGCTCGGCGGGCACACCGGCGGCATCCAGCAGCTCGGCGTAGCGGGCCCCGTCGTCGCGCAGCGGATCGTGTTCGGCGGTCGCGATGTAGGCCGGCGGCAACCCGGACAAGTTTGTCGCGTTCGCCGGCGCGAGGGTGACGGGTAGTGCCGTGGGGTCGCTGAGGTCGATGTCCGGCAGATACCAGGACAGGAAGGCGTCGATCACGTCGCGGTCCAGGATCGGCGCGTTGGCGTTCTCCGTGAACGACGGCAGCGACAGATCGGCGGTGACGACCGGGTACCACAGCAGCTGGAAGCTCAGCGCGGGCCCGGCGTTCTCACTGGCCAGGTGTGTCACCACGGCGGCCAGGTTGCCGCCGGCCGAGTCGCCGGCGACGGCGATCCGGTCCGGGTCGCCGCCCAGCTCGGCCGCGTGGGCGGCCACCCACTGCAACGCCGCCCAGGCGTCGTCGACCGCGGCCGGGAACGGGTGCTCGGGGGCCAGCCGGTAGTCCACCGACACCACGATGGCCTCGGCGCCGACGGCGTGCGCGCGGGCGAGGGGGTCGTGGGTGTCCACGCCGCCCAGGCAGAACCCGCCGCCGTGGTAGAAGACGACGACGGGCAATGCCTCCTGCGGCTCCAGGGCCGGCCAGTAGATGCGCACGGGGATGTCGGCGAGCTCCCCATGGCCGATCGTGCGGTCCTCGATCCGCAGGTCAGGGAGCATTTCGGGCGGTACCTTGAGCAGCCGCAGCCGCTTGCGGGCGACCTCTACGCCGTCGGCGGCGCTGAAGGTCATCGGGAAGGCGTCGAGCAGCGCCTTGAACGCCGGATCGATCCCCGGGCGGGCGAAGGTGGGCTCCGTCATGGATTCACCGTACGCTCCGGATTCACCCGCGCAGCCCGGTCCGCAGGGCCTCCAGCCCGCGTTCCATCGCGGCGGTGGCCGCCGGCACCACACCGCCGTAACCGAGGTAGCCGTGCACCAGCGTCTCGGCGTTGTGCACTTCGACGACCCCACCGGCGGAGGCCAGCAGCTCGCCGTAGCGGATGCCGTCGTCGCGCAGCGGGTCGTAGCCGGCGACGGCGATGTAGGCGGGTGGCAGGTTCGACAGGTCATCGGCCCGGCCGGGCGCCATACCGGGTGGCGGGGCCGACAAGTCGATATCGCCCGCGTACCAACGCGAGAACTCGGCGACGGCCTTGACGTCGAGGATCGGCGCGCCGGCGTTCTCGGTGAAGGACGGCAGGGTGGCGTCCCACATGGTCGACGGGTACCACAACAGCTGGAACGCGATCGGCGGTGCGCCGCTGTCCCGCGCCCGCTGTGCCACCACGGCGCTGATGGTCCCACCGGCCGAATCCCCGGCCACGGCCATCCGATTCGGGTCACCGCCCAGCTCGGCGGCGCGCTCCGCGGCCCAAAGCGTTGCGGCCCAAGCGTCTTCGACGGCGGCGGGATAGGTGTGCTCCGGCGCCAACCGGTAGTCGACCGACACCACGATCGCCTCCGTGCCGACCGCGTGCTGGCGTGCGGTGCCGTCGTAGCTGTCCAGGTCGCCCACGACGAAGCCGCCGCCGTGGAAATACAGCACGACGGGCGCCGCCGCGTCTTGCGAATAGCTTGGCGGCCAATAGATCCCGACGCC
>NZ_LZJM01000071.1:0-41924 GCF_001667665.1 Mycobacterium sp. E342 | reverse complement strand
AGGTGACCTTCGAACCCGGATCCATCACCAGCCCGGCCCGCGACGCCAACATCGTCAACTCGGTCTTCGGGGTGAAGCCGCCGCGGAATTGCACGTAGACGAGGGTGAAGACGAGCGCCAGGATTACCAGCACGGCGACGGCGATCCACCGGTACGGCGGGAGCCGCTGGGAATTGATCTGCACCGGGGAAGACGTGGTCACCAGCGCCCCTCACCTCTGCGCCGCGTCCCGGTGCCGCGGCGAAACCTCCCCCTGTCAGGGGCCTCTGTACACACATGCAATAACGAAGACCACAGGAATGTACCTTGGCGGCCACTGTTCATGCGAACCGCCGTTTCCAGAATCACAGTCCGGCCGAGCCGAACGAACGCGACGGCGGCCGGACGGGGAAAATGGCGGTGCACCAATCCAATCGGCAAGCGGCTCGCGCGCCCGTCGGAGATCAGCGGCCGCGGCGACGGGAATCCGATCGCCTAACCGGCGGCGCTCTCGCGGTGGAAAACCGGGGCCTGCTGCACCGCAAGCGCCGTCCGCCGCCGCAGGAACTGCTGAAAGTACTCGCTGCGATCGGGCTGCAGAATTCCGTTCAGCAGCAGGGTCCAGCACTTCTGCACGTCGTGCAAGAACCGCTCCGGCTCGTCCAGACTGCTCGCTTTTCGCAGCCCCATGTGGACGGACAACATCATTCGCCCCACATCCTCGGGGGCACAACTTTCGGCGATGTCGCCCTCACCGATGGCTTGTTCCACGACCGCCGCCAAGTCCTCGATCCATTGGTCGAACAGATCCTGATGCGGTCCCTCCGATTGGCCCGCCGACTCGATCAGGTTCAGCGCCGCCCTGAACCGATCCGACTTGATGTCTTGGACCGCTACCAGAAACGAGAAGTCGATCAGCGTCTCCAAACCGGAGAGACCCCGGGTCAGCAGGTCTCGCACGGCGGTTGTCACCGCGGTGGTCTGTTCGTCGATGACCGCGAGCGCCAACGCGTATTTCGACTTGAAATGGAAATACAACGCGCCCTTGGTCAACTCGGCTTCGGCGAGAATGTCGTCGAGGCCGACCTCGTGATAGGGCCGGCGTGCGAATTGATGGGAGGCCGCCCGAATGATCTGTCGGCGGGTCGCATCGGCGGAGGGGCTGGCCATGGCTAGGACGTTCGCCCGGGGTATGCCGCGGACGGCCGGGATGCGCCCACCCGGGCCGTACCGGGTGCGGCTTCATCGATGATGGTCGTCATGGCGTCGTGTGGTTCGTCACGACAGTCGCCTCCCCGCGCCGCTAAAGCCAAGCGATCCAACGGTAGCCGCTCGAGCGGCGGTTTGCCGTCACCTCCACCCGTACTTCTGCTCCGGCTACCCGAATGGGTGGCGGAGCTGAGCAACCGACGGTGCGGCCCGGCTCACTACACTAAGCGCTACGTGAGACCCGGGCTCGAGGCGAGGCGATGGGGATGGCTACGGGAGCGCAACCGAGGCAGGTGGTGGCTACCAGGGTGCAATCCCCCGCCTACGACGACGGGTTGGTCACCCGCGCGCGGCTCATCGAGCTGCTGTGGTCCGGCCGCGCGAAGCGGCTCGCCTTGATCCACGCCCCGGCCGGATTCGGCAAGACGACCCTGGCCGTGCAATGGCAGCGGGCGCTCCAGGCCGACGGAGTGCCGGTGGCGTGGCTCAGCCTGGACCGCGACGACAACGACGTGGTGTCCTTTCTGGCGCATCTCATCGAGGCGGTTCGGCGTGTCGAACCGTCGCTGGCCGCCAATCTCAGCGAGCTCCTCGAACAGCACACCGGCAACGCTCGGCGTTACGTGCTGGCCGAACTCGTCAACCGGATCGCCGAATACCGCCGACCGTTGGCGGTCGTGTTGGACGACTGGCATCTGATCGAGAACGTCGATACCGCAGGGGCATTGGATTTCCTCTTCGACGTCGGATCCGACAATCTGCACCTGATCATCACCAGCCGAACCCGTGCGCCGGCCGTCGCCAAGCTGAAGGTGCGCAACCAGGTCATCGAAGTCGACAGCGCACAGCTGCGCTTCGACCGCGAAGAGTCCGCGGCATTCTTCGGCCTGAACGCCCTGGGGCTCAACGACGACGACGTGCGCCGACTGTGGTCGAGCACCGACGGCTGGGTCGCCGCCCTGCAACTGGCGACACTGTCGCTACGGGACAGCGAAGATCCCTCGGCGCTGATTGCCGCCTTCTCCGGCCGGCACAGTTCCATCGCCGACTACCTGGCCCAAAACGTGCTCAACGCCTTACCGGCCGACCTGCTCAGGGTCCTGCTGACCACCTCGATCTGCGATCGCCTCTGCGGTGAACTCGCTTCTGCGCTCACCGGCCAGCCCCGGGGGCAGTCGATCCTCGAAGAACTCGAGCGCCGCAACATGTTCCTGCGGCCCCTCGACGACAACCGCGAGTGGTTTCGCTACCACCATCTGTTCGCCGACTACCTGCGCCGGCGGCTGGAATGTGATCATCCCGAATGGGTCGTCGACTTGCACCGCACCGCGTCGAGCTGGTTCGCCGAGCGCGGGCTGCTCGGCGAGGCGGTCACGCACGCGATGGCCGCAGGTGATGCCGCCGGGGCGGTGGAACTGGTGGAACGCCACGCCATGTCCCTGGTCGAACACAGCCGGATGGCCACCCTGCTCGGGCTGGTCAACAAGCTGCCGAAACCGTTGCTGGCCGGCAGGCCCAACCTGCAGATCGCCATAGCGTGGGCCCACTGCCTGCTGCACCGGGCCCCGGAGGTCCAGGTGGCGCTGAACCACGTTCGCTCCGCCCTGGCCGCGGCAACCGATGACGTCAGCGCGGGCGTACTCGGCGAGGCCGACGTGGTGCAGGCCTGCACCGACGTGTACGGCGATCGGATCGACCGCGCCGCCGCCCTCGTCGCGCCCTACCTGGTGGAGAACCCGCCATACCGGCCATTTCTGGTGGCGGTGTCCGCCAACATCGCCACGTTCGTCGACATCCATACCTTCGACTACCAGAGCGCGCAGGCACGCCAGCGATGGGCCAACGCGTTTCACGAAACCGCGGGCGGCCCCTTCGCCGGCGTGTACGGGCGATGCTTCGCGGGCCTGGCCGCGTTCGCCCGACTCGACCTGACGACCGCCGAGAGCCGCTACACGGAAGCCCTGGTGCTGGCCCGCAACGAAGCCGGCCCACATTCGCACGCGGCGCGGCTGGCGGGTGCGTTGCTGGGCAGGCTGCATTACGAACACGGTGAAATCGACACGGCCGAACGGTTGTTGGAACGGTGCCACGAGCTGGGCGCCGAGAGCGGTGTCGTCGACTTCATGATCGCGACCTACGGCACACTGGCCCGCATCAAGGTCCTGCGTGGGGACATCGATGACGCGCTCTGCGTGCTGGACGAGGGATACGTTGCGGCCCAACACCTTTCCCTGCCCAGGCTGTCGGCCGCGCTCGACTACGAGTGCGTGCGCCTGCACCTCGCCTTGGGCGACACCGCCCGCGCGCAACACACCCTCGACCGCCGGGGCGGCGGCACAGCGGACGGGGTCGACGGCATCGCCATGGCCACCCGGCACTACGGGCTGGGCATACAGGCCCAAATCTGCTGCGCCGGCGGCGACTACGGTCCGGCCCACGACCTGCTGTCCCGAATGCGTCACGAAAGCGCCGCCGCCGGATGGCGTTACGGCGCGGCCGTCAGCACCATCGGACTGGCCCGGGTGCTTTACCTGACCGGTGACACCGAAGCCGCGGCCGACATGCTGGCGCCCGTGCTGCTCCTCGGCGCAGAGGCCGGACTGCTGCGCACCATCGTCGACGCGGGGCCGGAGATCCTGAAAATCGTCGGCGCTCTTCGCGATGCCAGCCGCACCCGCCACTGGCCCGCCACGCTTCCGCAGGTCCCGCCCGAGTATCTCTCGCGATTGTTGGCCACCGCCCACGCCGACGCGAAGAACGCGGCCATCCCCGTCATCGCCCGCGCCGCTGACCGCGCCCCGACGCCCGAGGAACCGCTCAACGCTCGCGAACTCGAAGTACTGCGGCTCCTGGACCGCGGCCTGTCCAACAAGCAGATCGCCCGCAACCTGGGCGTCACCATCAACACGGTCAAGTGGTATCTCAAAGGCATCTACATCAAGCTGGGTGCCACCAGGCGCGGGGAATCGGTCTCCGAGGCCAGGCGACGACAGCTGCTGCCCTAATCGGCCGCATTGCGTTAGCGTCGTCGGCGTGACCCTCAACGACATCGCACTGACCACCCTCGATGGCCGGCCGACCACGCTGGCCGAACTGTCCGACGGCGCAAAGCTGGTCGTGAACGTGGCCTCCAAGTGCGGACTGACTCCGCAGTACACGGCGCTGGAGAAGCTGGCGAAGGAGTATGGGGACCGCGGCCTGACGATCGTCGGCGTCCCCTGCAACCAGTTCATGGGCCAGGAACCGGGCACGGCCGAGGAGATCCGGGCGTTCTGCTCGACGACATACGGGGTGACCTTCCCGCTGTTGGCGAAGACCGACGTCAACGGCGATGACCGCCACCCGCTCTACGCCGAGCTGACGAAAGCCGCCGACGCCGCCGGCCAGGCGGGAGACATCCAGTGGAACTTCGAGAAGTTCCTCGTCTCGCCCGGCGGTGAGGTGGTCCACCGGTTCCGCCCCCGCACCGAGCCCGACGCCCCGGAGGTCATCAGCGCCATCGAGGCCGTGCTGCCCTGCTAGGCGTGCGGCATGAAGCGGCCCCGAGGGACGTTGCCGCATTCGAAGTCTTTCAGCCGCTGGAGTCCTCAGCCTTCAGCCCGCTGAACTGATTACATCCGCATATCGCGGGTGCGCCGCCAGTAGACGACTTGCCAACTGATCCGGTAGCCGAGGAAGAAGAGCATGAGCGGCCCCGCGATGTCGCCGACAGATGTGTACGGAGAGTTACGCGGACCCCGGTTGACCTCGGCGACCAACAACGCGGGCTCGCCCAATTGATCGGTCGCCGCGGTGCGCTTCCTCACAACGCCATCAGGTCCGACGATCACGGATTCCCACGCCAGATCTCCTTTCACGTATCCGGTGCGATTTTCGATGGCCCGGAATACGAGCGATGAGACGCGGAACCGGGCACTTCGCGCGGGTCCCGCACTCGGAATTCCGACCAGTTCAGCCCCGGTGAGCGTGACCAGCCTCGTCGCCAGTGGGAAGTCGAAATCAAAGCAGATCATCATGCTGATCGGGCCGATCCCGGTGTGATAGGTCTGGTAGATCTGTGGAGTCTGGAACCACTCGCCCATAGCGGGAACGGGATGGATTTTGTAGAAGACGCCCAACAGGGACCCGTCTGGTGCCCAGATTCCCGCCATATTCGCGCCTTCTCCGAGCAGTTCGGGGTGCGGTACGAACCCGGCGACGATGTATGTGTGTGTTGACCTGGCCAGGTTCGGAAGCCAACTCGTCCTCGTCGTACGCGGGTCGTAGTCCAGCGCCTCCTCGGGCCACACGACAAATTCTGCTCCCATTGCCGCGGCATGTTCCGTCATCGATGTCAGCTGGCTCTCCAGGGCATCGCGCCGCACCTCGTTGTCGGCGGGGGGCATACGCGCGTAGCTGCCCCAGCCCCTGACCAGCGGCGGCGCGTAGTCCGATCCGGGCTGGACGGCGGCGACGGTCACCCTCGGACCCTGGTCGCGGTGGACTGACGAGAAGATGACGAGGCTGCTGGCAATCCATACGACAAGCACGACGCCAACCACGATGGAAGACCCGTAAAGGACTCTGCGGGGGATGGCCTGTGGACAGACGTCGGGCCGCCGGCCGTCGATCAGAGTGATGATCAAGAGCGCGATCCAGCCGTTGATCATGACAAGAAGGAAGCTCAGGGCCGGGGTGCCCACGACACTGATGGGCTGTACGAGCGACGGCAACGTCCATAGCCGGTACGCGATCCAGCTCATCGAACCGCTGAACAGGTTGCCGTCCAGTAGCACGTCGATGCCGACCCAGACCAAGGGGAACTGGACGATGAACCACCGGTAGCGGGTTCGCTCGGCGAAACGCTTGTCGAATGCCCCGATCAGCCAACCCAGCAGACCGATCACGATCGTCGCGCCTATGACTGGCCATATGCCGACATGAGCGGAGGCCATCTCGAAACCACCCACCCAATAACCTCCGAAGGCCACGCCCACGGGCAGGCCGATTAGCCGGCGGGGCATGAATCTGTACTGGGCCAGGAGCATCGGCACGAACGCGAAAAATACAAGCCACCACACGTTCCCAAGAGACGGCCACGAGATGACCAGCATGACGCCCGTTGCAATCGAAAGCAGTAAACCCAGCAGGGCTTTGCGCCAACCAACGCTGATAGCTCGCGAAGCCTCACCGCAGCGCGTCGCGGGGTCTGTCAAGAGCGCCCTCAGAACAGGGGATGAGTCATCAGTCATGCTGATTCCAGAATCCATCTGCACCGTTCTGCCCTCACGTCAGCAAGGGGCGCCGCGGGCTCGGCCGCTTTCCCGCACGCTTCTCTTATGGTGATCATCCTGCACTCTCGGCTGCGGCGTGACGGTATTCGAACTCGCGCGGGCCGAGCGTGCCGTGGCGGGTTCCCGGTCAGCTCGTCTCTATCAGGTCGGGACGCTACGGTCGGCGGGCTCGCTGATGATTCCCGCCGTCCCGATGCACAACCGGATCGAAACCAGCTCCGTTTCGCCCCCACAGATCGGGCAACGATGCTCATGGTCTCGGCAATAAGCTCTACCGCTTCATCCCATCTCCGACACCTAGGCCGAGTGGCTGTTGGAACGAGTGGCCGAAAGTCCTCCGGCGTGGAGCACATCGCCCCTTCTTTGCCTCTGTCGCACCGGAGTTGAATCGTCACAATCTGGAGCATTCAGCATCGACCGTGGGAGGTCACCATGTCAGGAGGCACCGTCGCCCGCGTCACCGAGATCAGTGCGCGTTCCGACACCAGTTTCGAAGACGCCGTGAAGGTCGGCCTTGCTCGGGCGGAAGAGACCTTGCGTGGTGTCAAGTCCGCCTGGATCAAGGAGCAGTCGGTGGATGTGAAGGACGGCGGGATTGTTGCCTACCGCGTCAACATGCTGGTCACCTTCGTCCTCGAATAAAACCGGAGGTAACCATGTCGACCAAGACCAAGGTCACAGCGCTTGACCACGCAATCGATTCCGCGCACACGTGGATCAACGATGTGGCGAAGGAGTTCGGCACCGAGGATCGCGAGTTCGCCTACCGAGTCCTGCGGGCCTGGCTACATACCCTGCGCGATCGGCTCACTGTAGAGGCGAGCGCTCACTTTGCGGCACAGCTCCCCGACTTGATCAGGGGCGTGTTCTACCAGGGATGGAATCCCGATTCCGTACCCGACAAGTACGACGCCCAGGCCTACACCATCCGGTTCTCTCGCGAGGCGAATATCGCTCCCGACGACGTTCGCAAAGCCGCTGCAGCCACGACCGCGGCCGCCTTGCATCATCTGCCGGTCGCCCAGATCGAGAAGGCCCTGGGTCAGCTCCCCATAGAAATTCGCACGATACTGCGACCCCAGCACTGAACTGTGCGCGTCATGCAAATTTCCACTCGCCTCACGACAGGGAAACGAAATGTCCGGGCACGAAACCCATCGTGGCATTCTGGTCGGCGTTGACGGATCAGCCTCGTCGATGGCGGCGGTCGGCTGGGCGGCTCGCGATGCCGCGATACGCAATGTTCCGCTCACACTCATGCACGTCATCGCACCGGTCGTCCCGGCGGTTGCGCCGTGGCCGGCGATTCCGATCCCTCAAGACTATTTGGAGCGGCAGGACGACAAAGCACGTCGAATTCTCGAAGACGCGCGCAGGGTGGTCGCCGACAGCACCGCCGACCACGGCCCGCCGTTCGTGTACAGCGTGGTGGTACACGGCCCAACCGTGTCCACGCTCGTCAACGAATCCAAGATTGCGGACATGATGGTCGTGGGATGCCGGGGCGAAGGCACGTTCAGCCGGGTCCCGTTCGGCTCGGCCAGCACCGGCCTGGTGAACTATGCGCATTGCCCGGTCGCGGTCGTCCATGATGAGGCACCGCCGCGCCCCCAGGCACCGGTGCTGGTGGGAATCGATGGTTCGGCCGCATCAAAACTGGCGGCGGAGATCGCCTTTGATGAGGCCTCCCGCCGGGGCGTGGAGTTGGTGGCGCTGCACGCATGGTCGGACGTCAGCATGTCGGAATTGCCAGGTCTGGACCTTGAGATGGTCGAAGTGCAAGCACAACAGGCGCTCGCCGAGTGGCTCGCCGGATGGCAGGAACGCTACCCCGATGTCAAGGTGCGACGTGTGGTGGTGTGCGATCAGCCGGCTCGTCAACTTATCGAGCACTCGGAGTCCGCACAACTCGTCGTCGTCGGCAGTTACGGTCGCGGCGGATTCGCCGGCATGGTGCTGGGCTCGGTGAGCACGGCCGTGGCGCACGCGGCGCGGACGGTGGTGATCGTCGCCCGCGAGCCCTAGCGGCGCAGGCGATTCCCACGAGCAATCGCAGGACTCGGGGAGCAGAATATGGCCGCCAGTGTCCCAAGGCAGTGAAAACGGCCCTCGGAGTCTCCTCCGAGGGCCGTCTCGCTAGTAGCGGGGACAGGATTCGAACCTGCGACCTCTGGGTTATGAGCCCAGCGAGCTACCGAGCTGCTCCACCCCGCGTTGGTGAATGCCAGGTTACCGAACCGGCATCACGGCGACCAAATCGCGCGGTCAGGGACCTCCCGGCCGCGAGATTGCCACCATGGTCGTGGGTCGTGCGACGACCACCGCCATGACGGCAATCTCGGCGAGCGCCTGTCAGTGCGAGGGCGGGTTCTCTACTCCGCTATTCCGGCCAGCCGTTGTTGAGGATCTTGTCGACGAAGTCGACGCGCTCGAAGGCGGGATCGAAGTGTGCGAGCACGTCGGCGTTCATGGTCCCGGCGGTGGTCCGCGGGCGGTGCTTCATGCCGTCGTTGAACGCCGCCAGGATGCGGTTCTTGAAGTCGGGCCGCGGGTGGGCGGCGGTCACCGCGGCAAGGGCGTCGGGGGCCAGATCTTCCCGGCCCACTCCGACCACATCAACTTCCACCCCGGCCTGCAGCAGGGCGGCTTCGGGGGCGAGAAACTCGGGCACGCCGGGCGTGGTGTGCAGGGCGATGCCGAGCCACACCGTGTCGGCCGCGGCGCCATCGACGCCGTGGGAGGTCAAGAAGTCCCGGGCCGCGTTCGCGCCGTCGACCTCGAACCGGAGCGTGGAGGCGCGGTAGCGCCCGGTCAGCCCCAGGTCGTGGAACATCGCGCCGACGTAGAGCAGCTCCAGGTCCGGTTGCAGACCGCGGCGCAGTCCCTGCAGCGCGCCGAACAGGAACACCCGCCGCGAGTGGTTGAACAGCAGGTCGTCCTCGGCGTCGCGGATGAATTCGGTGGCCTCGCGCGCCAGCGCCGAGTCGGGGATGCGGATGCCGGCGATGCTCTCGATTGATTGAGTGGTCATGGCCGTTAGTCTGCGACCGTGCGCGCTGGCCGACCGTGGGCGTTCGGGCCGTCCTGTCCACAGAAAGCGACACAATGTCTTACGTGGCTGGAACCGAAGCGGGTTCGCGGGTGGTGGTGATCGTCGTCTTCGACGACGTAACGCTGTTGGACGTCGCGGGAGCGGGCGAAGTCTTCGTCGAAGCGAATCGGTTCGGCGCCGACTACCGGCTCGAGATCGCGTCGGTGGACGGCCGGGATGTCACGACCTCGATCGGAACTCGACTGGGTGTCACCAACCGCATTGCATCAATCGAATCCGCCGATACCGTTCTGGTCGCCGGCAGCGACCACCTGCCCCGGCGGCCGGTCGATCCGGCGCTCGTCGAGGCCGTCAGGTCGGTGTCGGGGCGGGCCCGGCGAATCGCGTCCATCTGCACGGGGTCGTTCATCCTGGCGCAGGCCGGCCTGCTCAGCGGCCGGCGCGCCACCACCCACTGGCACGAGACCCAATTGTTGGCCCGGGCCTTTCGAGATGTCACCGTCGATCCCGACGCGATCTTCGTCCGAGACGGCAACGTCTTCACCTCGGCCGGGATTTCGTCGGGCATTGACCTGGCGCTGGCGTTGGTCGAGATGGATTACGCGACCGACCTGGTCCGCGACGTGGCCCGGTGGCTGGTCGTCTACCTCAAACGGGCTGGAGGCCAGTCACAGTTCTCGGTGTTGGTGGAGACCGATCCGCCGCCGCAGTCGCCGCTCCGCGCGGTCGTCGACGGGGTCGCGGCCGACCTGGCCGGCGACCACAGCGTGAAATCCCTTGCGGCCCGGGCGTCGTTGAGCACCCGTCAGCTGACCCGGCTGTTCCAGTCCGAGCTGGGGATGACCCCGGCCCGCTATGTCGAGTTGGTTCGGATCGATTTCGCCCGTGGCGCACTGGAATCCGGCCGGTCCGTCAGCGAAACCGCGGGCATGGCCGGCTTCGGCAGCATCGAAACCTTGCGGCGGGTGTTCGTCAACCACCTGGGCATCAGCCCGAAAGCTTATCGGGAAAGGTTCCGGACGGCCGGAATGGCCGGGGGCTGAGGCCTATTTGGTGTTGTTGTACTTGGTGATCGCGTCGTCCAACCGCTGCAGCGCGGCCCCGTAGCCGGCGAAGTCGCCCTTCTTCTGCGCGTCCTTGGCCGCACCCAGCGCCGCCTGAATCTCCTGCAGCGCGGCGGCTTTGGCCGGCGACAAGGTCACCGACCCGTCCGGAACCGGTGGAACCGCCGCCACCGGCGGTGGCGCCCCCGGCGCTGCGGCCGCCGCGGGCGGGGCGGCGGGCGGGGCCGCCTGCGGGTTGCCGGCGTCGGTCGGCTGAATGCTCGTCGCGGCCGCGCCCGCGCCGGGACCGAACAAACCGGTCAGCGCGTCGCGCACGGTGGGGCCGTACCCGATCTTGTCGTTGTACATCATCGCCACCCGAATCAGCCGCGGATACGACGACGCGGCGTCACTGGCTCCCGGGGAGGCGTACACCGGTTCGACGTACAGCAGGCCGCCCTGCCCCACCGGCAGGGTGAGCAGGTTGCCCCAACGGATCCGGTTCTGGTTGTCGCGCCCGATCACGCCGAGGTCCTGGGACACCGCCGGGTCGGTGGTGATCGCGTTGTTGGCCAGCTTGGGCCCGTTGACCTGGCCCGGGATGGTCAGCACGGTGATCCTGCCGTACGTCGCCGGGTCCGAACTAGCGCTGATGTAGGCCGCCAGATAGTCACGCTTGAATCTGTTCATCGCGCTCGTCAGCTGATACGACGACGAATTATCGTTCTTGGCAATGTTTTTCGCGACGATGTAATACGGCGGCTGATAGCTGCTGGCGGTCGGGTTCGGGTCCAGCGGCACATCCCAGAAGTCCGAGGTGGAGAAGAACGTCACCGGATCGTTGACGTGGTACTTGGCCAGCAACATCCGCTGCACCTTGAACAGGTCCTCGGGATAGCGCAGATGCTCGGCCAGCTCGGGGGTGATGTCGCTCTTGGGCTTGACCGTGCCGGGGAAGACCTGCATCCACGCCTTGAGCACCGGGTCCTGCTCGTCCTGCTGATACAGCGTGACGGTGCCGTCATAGGCGTCCACCGTGGCCTTCACCGAATTGCGGATGTAGGAGACGTCCTTGTTGGGGGCCAGCTTGTTGAAGGCCACCTCGTTGGAGTCGGCGGTGGCCGATTCCAACGAGGTCAGTTCGGAGTACGGGTAGTTGTCCAACGTGGTGTAGCCGTCGATGATCCACACCAGTCGCTTGTTGACGATCGCCGGGTACACCGAGCTGTCCGTGGTCAACCATGGCGCCACCGCCTCCACCCGCCGGGCCGGGTCGCGGTTGAACAGGATCCGGCTGTTGGAGCCGATCACGTTGGAGAACAGGAAGTTTCGCTCCGCGAACTTGGCGGCGAACACGCTGCGCGACAGCCAGTCCCCGACGGGCACTCCCCCGAGCCCGGTGTAGGTGTAGTTCTTGGTGTCGGCACTGGTCTCGTAGTCGTATTCGCGGTCGGCGCCGTTGCGCCCGACGATCGCGTAGTCGGCCGACGTGTTGGAGATGACCGGGCCGTAGTAGATGCGCGGCTGGTCGAGCTGCGCCGGGCCGTCGGACACCACGTTGCCGTTGGCGCCCACGACGTTGACCAAGAATTCGGGATAGCCGCCGTTCTGGTTGGGGTCGTTGGCGATTCCGCGCACCGTGTTGGCCGGCGAGGCGATGAACCCGTTGCCGTGGGTGTAGACGGTGTGCCGGTTGATCCAGTCCCGCTGGTTGTCGATCAGCCGGTCGGGATTGAGTTCACGCGCGGCGACGACGTAGTCGCGCAGCGAGCCGTTGCGGTCGACGTACCTGTCGATGGACAGCTGGTCGGGGAAGTAGTAGAAGTTCTTGCCCTGCTGGAACTGCGTGAACGCCGGGCTGACGATCGTCGGGTCGAGCAGCCGGATGTTGGAGGTGGTTGCCCGGTCGTCGGCCACCTGCTGGGCGGTGGCCTGCGTGTCGCCGGCGTAGGTGCGATAGGTCACCACGTCCGAGGTCAGACCATACGCCTGCCGCGTCGCGGTGATGCTGCGGCCGATGTACTCGCTTTCCTTCTGCGCGGCATTGGGTTTGACGCTGATCTGCTCGACGATCAGCGGCCAGCCGGCGCCCACGATCAGCGACGACAGCAGCAACAACACCAGCCCGATCGCGGGAATCCGCAAGTCGCGCAGGACGATCGCGGAGAACACCGCACCCGCGCAGATCAGCGCGATGGCCATCAGGATCAGCTTCGCCGGCAGCACCGCGTTGATGTCGGTGTACCCGGCGCCGGTGAAGGGCTTCCCGCCGCGGGTGTGGGACAGCAGCTCGTAGCGGTCCAGCCAGTACGCGACCGCCTTGAGCACCACCAGCAGCCCCACCAGGGTGACCAGCTGGATGCGGGCCGAGCGGCTCAGCGCGCCGGTGCGGCCCGACAGCCGGATACCGCCAAAGATGTAGTGCGCCAACAGGTTGGCCACGAAGGCCAGGAACAGGGCGACGAACAGGTAGCTGAGCAGCAGCCGGTAGAACGGCAGGTCGAACGCGTAGAAGCCGAGGTCCTTGCCGAACTGCGGATCCCGGATGCCGAAGTCCCCGCCGTGCATGAACAGTTGGATTCGCGCCCAATAGCTTTGCGCGACGATGCCGGCCAGCAGGCCGATCGCGACCGGCGCCCCGATGCCCACCAACCGCAACCGGGACAGGACGACGGCGCGGTAGCGGGCCACCGGATCGTTGTCGTTGCTCGGCACGAACACCGGGCGGGTGCGGTAGGCGACGGCCAGACCGGCGAACACGATCCCGCCCACCAGCAGACCGGCCACCAGGAAGACCACGAACCGGGTGACCAGCACGGTCGTGAAGACCGAGCGGTAGCCCAGCTCGCCGAACCACAGCCAGTCCACGTACGCGTCGATCAGCCGCGGACCGGCGAGCAGCAAAGCGATCACACACAGTGCGATCAGGATCAGAATCCGGCTACGCCGGGTCAGCTTCGGCATCCGTGCGGCGGGCCGCATCCCCACTGGCTACGCTCCCTGCTCGATTGATCGACGGTGACAACTCTACGCATCGCGCGACCTGCGATCCCGGCCGTGCTTTTAGCAGCTCGGCGGCTGGCCCCCGGACGTGACCGCGTGCAGCGCGTCGACCGCCTGGCTGAGGGTGTCCACCTTCACCAGGCGCAGGCCGGACGGATTGTCCGAGTTCGCCTCGTAGCAGTTCTTGGCCGGCACCAGGAACACGGTCGCACCGGCCGCGTGGGCCGCGACCATCTTGTGCGTGATGCCGCCGATCTGGCCGACCTTGCCGTCGGCCGAGATGGTGCCGGTCCCCGCGATGAACTTCGATCCGGCCAGGTCACCGGTGGTGAGCTTGTCTACCACCGCCAGGCTGAACATCAAGCCGGCCGACGGGCCGCCCACGTTGGCGAGGTTGAAGTTGATCACGAAAGGCGCCCAGGGCGCGGTCAGTACGGCGACACCGAGGAAGCCGTAGTCGCGATCCTTGTTCGCGCCCAGCGTAATTTGCGTGACGCCGGCCGGTTCGTTCTTGCGCCGGTAATCGATCGTCACCGTCTGACCGGGTTTGGTGGCCTTGAGCAGCCCGGTGAACTGCTCGACGTCGGCCACCGGGGTGCCGTTGACGGCGTCGATGGCGTCGCCGTCCTTCAGCTTGCCCGCCGACGGGCCCGGATCGGTGACCTTCGCGACGGTGACCGCGGCGGGGTACTTGAGGTAGCCCAGGGCGGCGTACTCGGCGCTGTCCTCGGAGTCCTTGAAGTCCGCGTTGTTGGCCTTGTCGACCTCGTCCCGCGACTTGCCCGGGGGGTAGATCAGGTCGCGCGGTACCAGCTGTTCCTGGCCGGAAAGCCACAGCGTCAGCGCCTCGCCCAGGGTCAGCTCGTCGCGCTGCGAGACCGTGGTCATGTTCAGGTGGCCGGTGGTCGGATGCGTCGCGGTGCCCTCGATCGCCACCACCTGCTTGCCGTCGACCTCGCCGAGCGTGTCGAAGGTGGGGCCGGGGCCCAGCGAGACGAACGGCACCGTCACCACCGCGAGCAACACACCGAAGACCAGGATCGGCACCAGCGCGACCATCAAGGTCAGAATCCGCCTGTTCACGCCGATCACACTAGACGGCGCCCGACGCGCCCGATTCAGCCACAAGCTGACCCGAGACCGCGCCTCCCGTTCCCGCGGTGAGTACCGTTGACGGTATGGCTGACCTGCCTTTCGGCTTCTCCCCCGGAGAAGACCCCGACAAACCCGGGAAGAAGGACCCCCACTCGGGCTCCGGCGGCTCCGATCCGTTCGGGGCGTTCGGGATGGGCGACCTGGGACAGATCTTCACCCAGCTCGGTCAGATGTTTTCCAGCGCCGGCACCGTGATGGCCGGCGGCGAGACGTCGGGACCGGTCAACTACGAGCTGGCGCGCCGGGTGGCCACCAACTCGATCGGGTTCGTGGCGCCGATCCCGGCCACCACGCAGTCGGCGATCGCCGACGCTGTGCACCTCGCCGAAACCTGGCTGGACGGCGCCACTGCGCTGCCCGCGGGCACCAGCAAGGCGGTGGGTTGGACTCCGGCCGACTGGGTCGACAACAGCCTTCAGACGTGGAAGAGGTTGTGCGACCCGATGGCGCAACAGATTTCGACGGTGTGGGCGTCGTCGCTGCCTGAGGAGGCCAAGAGCATGGCCGGCCCGCTGATGGCGGTGATGTCGCAGATGGGCGGCATGGCGTTCGGCTCCCAGCTGGGGCAGGCGCTCGGCCGGCTGTCCCGCGAGGTGCTGACGTCGACCGACATCGGCCTGCCGTTGGGGCCCAAGGGCGTCGCCGCCATCCTGCCCGACGCCGTGGAGTCGTTCGCGGCCGGACTCGAGCAGCCCCGCAGCGAGATCTTGACGTTCCTGGCCGCGCGGGAGGCCGCCCACCACCGGCTGTTCAGCCACGTGCCCTGGCTCTCGAGCCAGCTGCTGGGCGCCGTCGAGGCCTACGCGCGCGGCATGCAGATCGACATGAGCGGGATCGAGGAGCTGGCCCGCGACTTCAACCCGGCGACGCTGTCCGACCCGGCGGCCATCGAAAACCTTTTGGGACAGGGCGTTTTCGAGCCCAAGGCCACCCCGGCGCAAACGCAGGCGCTGGAACGCCTCGAAACGCTGCTCGCATTGATCGAGGGCTGGGTGCAGGTGGTGGTGACCGCGGCCCTGGGCGACCGGATTCCGGGTGCGGCCGCGCTCAGCGAGACGCTGCGCCGCCGCCGCGCCACCGGCGGTCCCGCCGAGCAGACGTTCGCGACCCTGGTGGGCCTGGAGCTGCGGCCCCGCAAGATGCGCGAAGCCGCCGCCCTATGGGAGCGCCTCACCGAGGCCGCCGGCGTGGACGCCCGCGACGCGATCTGGCAACACCCCGACCTGTTGCCCGGCGCCGAGGACCTCGACGAGCCGTCCGGCTTCATCGACCGGGTCATCGGCGGTGACACCAGCGGCATCGACGAGGCGATCGCCAAGCTGGAGGAGAACCCCGAGGACCCGGGCCCCGGCCCCGTGCAGGGCTGACCGGGCTATACCACGAAACACATGCCTCACAACGTAATTCGCGCATAGTTCACGCACTGTTCCCCACGTCTACGAGCGGCGTGCGCGATGCTTGGCAAAGGTCGATCGCGTCGGCCCGGTGCATTACGCTGGCAACCTGATGTTGGCTATGGACGGATAAATCGAGGTGGGGAAATGCGGACACAACCAATCTTCGCTGCGGGGCTGGCGGTAGCCGCCCTGGCCTTCAGCGCAGGGGTCGCGCAAGCCGATCCGGCCCCAGATCCGAATGATCCCGGCAACCAGGCCAACTGGCCCTGCGGCGTGACGGTCGGACCGGTAACCACGACGAACGGAACGGTCATCGGGATACGCGGCGGCAAGCCGTGCCCACCGCCGCCGCCGCCCGCACCGGCTGGACAGCCCTAGCGGCCACGGCGCCGACCCCGGGGTCCGACGGCGGTTCTGTGGATAACTGACCGGGCCCATCGCCTCCGGCGTGGCACAGTGCACCCGTGTCATCGGTCCCCACCTATGCGCTGGACCCGGCCATGCCGGTGCTGCTGCGCCCCGACGGCGCCGTCCAGGTCGGCTGGGATCCCCGCCGGGCCGTGCTGGTGCGCCCCCCGGGTGACCTGGCCGCGGCGGAGCTGGCCGGCTTGCTGCGGTCCATGCGATCGCCGATGCCGCTCTCGGAGTTGCGCCGCCGGGCCGCCGACCGCGGCCTACAGGACGCCGCGGGGCTGAGCGACCTGGTCGCCCGGCTGGTCGGTGCGGGCGTCGCCACCGAATGTGCGAATTCCCGCGGCCGGGCGCCGTCCATCCGGATCCACGGCCGCGGCCCGCTCTCGGAGCTGCTGGTCGAGGCGTTGCGCTGCTCGGGCGCGCGGATCGCCCACAGCAGCCAACCGCACGCCGCCGTGTCGGTCGGCGCCGTCGACCTGGTGGTGCTGTCCGATTACCTGGTCGCCGATCCCCGCATGGTCCGCGAGCTGCACGCCAAGCGTGTCCCCCACCTGCCGGTACGGGTCCGCGACGGCGTCGGGCTGGTCGGTCCGCTGGTCATCCCCGGCACCACCAGCTGCCTGGGCTGCGCCGACCTGCATCGGCGCGACCGCGACGCGGCGTGGCCGGCGATCTCGGCGCAGCTGCGGGAAACCGTCGGCGTGGCCGACCGGGCCACGCTGCTGGCGACCGCGGCGCTGGCGCTGAGCCAGGTGAACCGGGTGATCGCGGCGGTCCGCAACCAAGAGGCCGTACCCGAGCCCCAGACGTTGAACGCCACGCTGGAATTCGACCTCAATGCGGGCGCCATCGTCGCGCGCGAATGGACCCGGCATCCGCTGTGCCCGTGCTGACGGCGCGGAACTAACCCAGCCGCCCCTGCTCCGGAACGTTCGCCGACACCGACTCGTAGGCCGACGCGAGCTGGTGCAGGATCTCCGCGCTCAGGGTGCGGTCGGTGCGGTGTTTGTCCAGCGTTTCGATGATCGCCCTGAACAGGGAGTCCGCGGCGTCGTGCTGCGATTGCTTAGCTGACATGGGAGACAACCTAGGGCCAGGGGCCGCCGGCCGCGCGGGGACGAGATGTTGTGAAGATCAAGCGCGAGCCGAGCGGGCCGTCGTGGATGATGGATACGTGGCAGACATCAAACGCGGCCGTGCGGCGCGGAACGCGAAGCTGGCCAGCATCCCGGTCGGCTTCGCCGGCCGCGCGGCGCTCGGCTTCGGCAAACGGCTGACCGGCAAGTCGAGGGACGAGGTCCAGGCCGAACTGATGGAGAAAGCCGCCAACCAGCTGTTCACCGTCTTGGGCGAGCTCAAGGGCGGGGCGATGAAGGTGGGCCAGGCCCTGTCGGTCATGGAGGCCGCCATCCCGGACGAGTACGGCGAGCCGTACCGCGACGCGTTGACCAAACTGCAGAAGGACGCCCCGCCGCTGCCGGCCAACAAGGTGCATCGGGTGCTCGATGGCCAGCTGGGCACCAAGTGGCGCGAGCGGTTCAGTTCGTTCGACGACAAGCCCGTAGCCTCGGCCAGCATCGGCCAGGTGCACAAGGCGGTCTGGTCCGACGGCCGCCCGGTGGCCGTCAAGATCCAGTACCCGGGCGCCGACGAGGCGCTGCGCGCCGACCTCAAGACCATGCAGCGGATGGTCGGCGTGGTCAAACAGCTCGCCCCGGGCGCCGACGTCCAGGGCATCGTCGACGAACTCGTCGAACGCACGGAGATGGAACTCGACTACCGGCTGGAGGCTGACAACCAGCGCGCCTTCGCCAAGGCCTACGAGGGGCACCCGCATTTCGCGATCCCCCACGTCGTCGCCAGCGCGCCCAAGGTCGTGGTCCAGGAGTGGATCGACGGCTTGCCGCTGGCCGAGATCATCCGCACCGGCACCCGCGAGCAGCGCGATCTCATCGGCACCCGGCTGCTCGAGCTCACCTTCGACGCGCCGCGCCGGCTGGGGATGCTGCACGGCGACGCCCACCCGGGCAACTTCATGCTGCTCCCCGACGACCGGATGGGCGTCATCGACTTCGGCGCCGTCGCCCCGCTGCCCGGCGGCTACCCGATCGAGCTGGGCATGACGATCCGCCTGGCCCGCGACAAGAACTACGACCTGCTGTTGCCGACGATGGAGAAGGTCGGCTTCATCCAGAAGGGCCAGCAGGTGTCGGTGCGCGACATCGACGAGATGCTGCGCCAGTACGTCGAGCCCATCGAGGTCGACGAATTCCACTACACGCGCAAGTGGCTGCAGCGCATGACGGTGGGCCAGATCGACCGGTCGGTGTCGCAGATCAAGACCGCCCGGCAGATGGACCTGCCGCCCAAGCTGGCCATCCCGATGCGCGTCATCGCGTCGGTGGCCGCGATCCTGTGCCAGCTGGACGCCCGGGTGCCGATCAAGGCGCTGTCCGAGGAGCTGATCCCCGGCTTCGCCGAGCCGGACAGCGCCATCGTCTAGGCCGCGGCCTCGTCTTTGCGGGGTCGCCCGCGCGGTCGTTTGAAGCTCAGGATCGAGCCCCTCTCGAGGATCTCGCCGCCCCACACCCCCCACGGCTCGGCACGCTCCAGCGCCGACGCCAGGCACTGCCGCCGGATCGGGCAGCCCCCGCAGAGGGCCTTGGCGCGCTCGAGGTCGGCCGGGGTGTCAGCGAACCAGAGGTCGGGGTCGCCGGCGTGACACGGCAACACCGCCGACGGCTGTCCGGGGACGGTCAGTACCGGCATGTCCTGCTCACCTGCTTCCTGGTCGGGGCTTCCTTCTTTCGGATCCGGACCAGGTAGCGGGCTTTTGAAAACTGACGCCCCTAAAACTGTGGCCACGGATCCTTTGACTTCGGGTCCGTGGCCAATTCGGTGAAAACCGGGCTGTCAGGTGGCCATTCGGTGGACCTCGAGTCCCACGGACGCGTGCGTCGCGGCGGCGGCGCGATGCTTGAGCGCGGCCGCCGGCATAGCGGGATGGGCGGCGCGGAGGGCGCGCGCGGACAGCGCCGCGGCGGCCACGCCCACACCGAACGCGTCGTTGATCATCGCGGCCACCCTCCTTCCGTCAGCGCGCAGAACGCGGTTTCGAGGGTAGATCGTCGCCGCCGTTCACCACAACCGATTTTCTGACCTGCGCCTTTACCGGTCAGCTGCCGCGCACGAGCTCCAGCACGTCGGGCCCGTACTGTTCCAGCTTGCGTGCGCCGATGCCGGGGATGGCGATCAGCGCGTCCTGGTCGTCGGGCCGCAGCTCGGCGATCGCGATCAGCGTGTTGTCGGTGAACACGACATACGCGGGCACCTTCTGCTCCTTGGCGATGTCCAGCCGCCACGCCTTGAGCCGCAGCAGCAACTCCTCGTCGACGTCGGCCGCACACGTCTCGCAGCGCCGCAGCATGACCGCCGCTGCGGTGGACAGGTCCTTGTTGCAGATCCGGCAGCGCGTCGCGGCGCCCTTGTTGCGACGGGACTTGGCCGGCGTGGCGTCGACGCGGGCCTGCGGCGCGATGCCGTTGAGGAACCGCGACGGCTTGCGGCCCTGCCGCCCGCCGGGGCTGCGGGCCAGCGCCCAGCTGAGCGTCAGATGCGTTCGCGCCCTGGTGATTCCGACGTAGAGCAGCCGGCGCTCCTCTTCGACGGCCTCGCTGTCGGGGCCGTGCGCCAGCGCGTGCGAGATGGGCATGGTGCCGTCGGCCAGCCCGACCAGGAACACCGCATCCCACTCCAGGCCCTTGGCGGCGTGCAGCGAGGCCAGCGTGACGCCCTGCACCACCGGTGGGTGCCGCGCGTCCGCGCGCAACCGGAGTTCGGCCAGCAGGCCGGCGAGCGCCAGCTGCGGCCGCTGGGCCACCTCGGCGTCGACCAACTCGGCCAGCGCGGTCAGCGCCTCCCAGCGCTCCCGGGCGCGGGTACCGACCGGCGGCTCGGCCGTCAGCCCGAGGGGTTCCAGGACCGCCCGCACGACCTCGGGCAGCGGCCCCGCCGAACCGTTTTCAGCGCCGCGCTCGGCCGCCCGCTGCAGCGCCACCAGCGCCTGCTTGATCTCCTGGCGGGTGAAGAACCCCTCGCCGCCGCGGACCTGATACGGGATGCCGGCCTCGGTCAACGCCTCCTCGTAGGCCTCCGACTGGGCGTTGACCCGGTACAGCACGGCGATCTCCGACGGCGGAGTGCCCGATTCGATCAGCCGGGCGATCGAAGCCGCGACCGCGGCGGCCTCGGCCGGTTCGTCGGGATGCTCGTGGAACGACGGCGCCGGGCCCGGCGGGCGCTGGCCCACCAGGTGCAGCTTGCTGCCGGCGACCCGCCCGCGGGCCGCGGCGATCACCTGGTTGGCCAGCGACACCACCTGGGGGGTGGAGCGGTAGTCACGTTCCAGGCGGACCACGGTGGCGTCGGGATACCGCCGCGAGAAGTCGAGCAGGAAGCGCGGTGAGGCCCCGGTGAACGAGTAGATGGTCTGGTTGGCGTCACCGACGACGGTCAGGTCGTCCCGATCGCCGAGCCACGCCGTCAGCACCCGCTGCTGCAGGGGGGTGACGTCCTGGTATTCGTCGACCACGAAACAGCGGTAGCGGCCCCGGAATTCGTCGGCCACGGCGGCGTCGTTCTCGATCGCGGCGGCGGTGTGCAGCAGCAGGTCGTCGAAGTCGAGCAGCGTCACGGATTCGTCGCGGACCTTCAGCGCCTCGTAGGCGGCGTACACGGTCGCCACCCGGGCGGCGTCCAACGGGATGTCCCGGCCGGCCGCCGCCACGGCGGCCGGGTAGTCCTCGGGACCGATCAGCGACGCCTTGGCCCACTCGATCTCGCCCGCCAGGTCGCGGACGTCCTCGGTGCTGGCGTTGATCCGGGAGCGGCTGGCCGCCCGCGCCACCACCGCGAACTTGGTGTCCAGCAGCTGCCAGCCGGTGTCGCCGACGACCCGCGGCCAGAAGTACCGCAGCTGCCGGTGCGCGGCGGCGTGAAACGTCAGGGCCTGCACCCCGCCGACGCCGGTGTCCGTGCCCGCGGCGGCGTCCAGCGCGCGCAGCCGGGAACGCATCTCCCCCGCGGCCCGCTGGGTGAAGGTGACCGCCAGCACCTGCCCGGCGGCCACGTGACCGCTCGCCACCAGCTGGGCGATGCGGTGCGTGATGGTGCGGGTCTTGCCGGTTCCGGCGCCCGCGAGCACGCAGACCGGGCCGCGCGGAGCCAGCACCGCCTCGCGCTGCTCGTCGTCCAGCCCGGCGGTCAAGGCGTCGGCGACCGTCGGCATGGCGTCCATCTTGACAGCGGAGGCCGACAAACCGGGGCGCCACCCGGTGCGCGTCGGCGAGTTGCCGTGACACGCCGGCACGCGCCGACGCCCCCCGGCGTGGAACACGCTGCCGCCCGGCTACGTTATCGGGCTATGACCTCTGCCCCGATCACCGTCTACACGACCTCGTGGTGTGGCTACTGCCACCGCCTGATGACCGTGCTGAAGTCCAACGGAATCCCTTACCAGGCGGTCGACATCGAGCAGAACCCCGCGGCGGCCGAGTTCGTCGGTTCGGTCAACGGCGGCAACAGGACGGTGCCGACGGTGAAGTTCGCCGACGGGTCGACGCTGACCAACCCGAGTGCGGCCCAGGTCAAGGCCAAACTCGCCGAGACCGGAGCCTGAGGGCCCCGGCGCGTCGACGCGCGGCCGGCGTTGACCAAGTGCTCATCGGACTCGCCGCGCGGCCCTAACATAGGTGACCATGGCGTCGGGTTCGCGGTCGAGCCGTTTTCGCCGGCGCCTGTCGGTGTTGGGCAGGGCTTCGGCCGCCGCCGCCTGCGGCGCCGCGGTGGTCGTGTCGGCGTGCTCGCACTCGCCGGGTAACACCGCGGCGACGGCTCCCGAACACGCCTACGCCGAATCATTGGTCATCAGCCTGGCCGACGCGCGTCGCATCGCCAATTTCGAAGGGCTGCAACCGTATTCGTATGCCGATCGGCACGAACCACCGCGGGATAACGTCGGCAACCCGCCCGGCCCGTGCCGCGCGGTCGGATCCACCGACCTCACGTTCGCCGGGGGCTGGAAGGAATACCGCTCGGTGGCCTACAGCGGCTCGACCGACGACCTGAGGCCCGGCGGCATCGCCCCGATCAACGAGATCACCAACACCGTCGCCGTCTACCCCGACGCGACGGCCGCGCGCGGGGCGCTCAACCAGCTGAACGCGACACTGGACCAGTGCGTTTCGCTGCACCACACCGCCTACGACTTCGTCCTGAACAAGCCGGACACGCAGACGCTCAAGCTCGGCTCCGACGGATGGATTCACCTGTACACGGTGAAGTCCTCGGTGCTGGTGTCCGTCGGCGTGCTCGGCATCGAACCCACCGAGCAGGTCGCCAACACCGTCCTGCAGACGGTGACCGACCGCATCAAGTAGGGTCAGTCGATCGCGGCCCAGGACTCGATGATCACGCGCGCGATCGAGATCGACCCCGGCAGCAGCAATTTCGACTCCGCGGAACTGGACCAGTCGCCGGCCGCCAGCGCCGCGCGCACCTCGTCGCGGGTGAACCACGCCGCCTCGGCGATCTCGCCGTCGTTGAACGAGAAGTCTTCCGCCGGGTCCGCGACGGCGTGGAAGCCGACCATCAGTGAGCGGGGGAACGGCCACGGCTGGCTGCCCAGGTAACGCACGTCGCGGACGGACAGGCCGATTTCCTCGCGAATCTCGCGCGCGACGCAGACCTCGAACGATTCACCGGCCTCGACGAATCCGGCCAGCAGCGAGAACATCCGCTCCGGCCACACCGCCTGGCGGGCCAGCACCGCGCGGTCACCGCCGTCGTGGACCAGGCAGATCACCGCCGGGTCGATGCGGGGGAACTCCTCGTGACCGGTGAGGGGGTTGACCCGCGCCCAGCCCGCCCGCGCCGGCCTGGTCGGTGAACCGTCCACCGAGCTGTACCGGGCGGAGTCATGCCAATTGAGCAGCGCGAGCGCCGACGACACCAGTTGGCTGCTGGTGTCGTCGAGGATCGAGCCGAGCCCGCGCAGGTTCACCACCTCGGCGCGCACCTCCGGGTCCTCGGGCGCCTCCAGCGCGCCGCGGATGGCCCACACGTGCCGGTCGTTGTCGATGCGGCCCAGGAACACCGCTTCCGGTGGCGGCTTGTCGCCCAGCCGGGCCGCGGCGCCGAGCACCACCCGGCCGTCGGCGACCAGCACCTGGCTGCGCGAATCCACCCGCAGCAGCGCCGCGTCGGCCCACCCGGCGGTGGCCGCTTCGACATCGGTGCGCAGTTGGTCGGCGCGGTCGGCACCGACGCGCGAGAGCAACGGGACGTTGTGTAGCTGAAAGTCGGCGATCGCCACTAGGCCCTCATTCCGTGGCGACCCGCTTCGCCCGGCTCCGCCGCTCTTGCGATCGCCACTAGTGCCCGGCCTGCCGGATGTAGAGCAGCCGGTCGTTGGCCTCCACGGCGTCCACCTCGGGCGCCCCGATGCGCAGCAGCTGTCCGTCGCGCACCACGCCGAGGACGATGTCGCGCAGATGCCGCGGGGAGCCGCCGACCTCGGCCGGCTCCACCTCGCGCTCGGCGATCGCCAGCCCGACGTCGGGGGTCAGCAGGTCCTCGATCATCTGCACGACGCTGGGCGTGGTGGTGGCCAGGCCGAGCAGGCGCCCGGCGGTCGCCGAGGACACCACCACCGAGTCCGCGCCCGATTGCTGCAGCAGGTGCTGGTTTTCGGCCTCCCGGATGGACGCCACGATCTTGGCGTTGGGCGCGATCTCCCGCGCGGTCAACGTCACCAGCACCGCGGTGTCGTCGCGGCTGGTGGCCACGATGATCGAGGCCGCGTGTTGCGCGCCGGCCAGCCGCAGCACGTCGGCCTTGGTGGCGTCGCCGTGCACGGTGACCAGGCCGGCGCTGGCGGCGTGCTCGAGGGTGGTCCGATCGGTATCGACGACGACGACGTCGCCCCGGGCGGCCTCGTCACCGAGGATGGCGGCGACCGCCGTCTTCCCCTTGGTGCCGTAGCCGATCACGATCGTGTGGTTGCGCACTCTGCTCCTCCAACGCTGAATCTTCCACCCTTGCCGGGACCGCTCGGAGAGCACTTCCAGGGTCGTGCCGACCAACACGGCCAGGAAGGCGATCCGCAGCGCCGTGAAGATCAGGGTGTGCACCAAGCGCGCGGTTTCGGTGTACGGGGTGATGTCGCCGTAGCCGGTCGTCGACAGTGACACCGCCGAGAAGTACACGCAGTCCAGGAACGTCAGCGGCTGGCCCCGCACATCGCGGTACCCGTTACGGTCCGCGTAGACGATGACGGCCGCGGCGAACAACACCACCAAAGCGATGGCCACGCGGCGGGTGATGACACGGATGGGGCTGGCGTGCTCCTCGGGGATGCGCACCACGCCGACCAACTGATGGCCTCGCTGGGCGGACAGCGTCTCTTCCAGGCCGCTCAGTTGCCGGGGCTTACCGTTGCGCACGGCGGTCCGTGATCGGCTCGACGCCAGCGCAGGAGACACGCACGCCTCAATGAAACCACGATCCCGCACCCGGTACTCGGGCAGCGCGGGTCACCCGGGACCGGCCACCAACCCGGCCAGTTCGTCGGGAGCGGGCAGATCGTCGGGAGCGATCGTGGTGCCGGCACGCACGTAATAGAAGGCGGTCCGCACCGACGATTCCGCAACACCCGACAACGCGGCCCACGCCAAGCGATAGACGGCGAGCTGGACGGCGGCCTGCCGCATGGCCTCCGGTCCGTGCGGCGGTTCGCCGGTCTTCCAGTCCACGACCGTGGCGCCGCCGTCGGGGTCGGCGAAGACCGCGTCGATGCGGCCCCGCACCAGGGTGGCGCCGATCGGCATTTCGAACGGCACCTCCACGGCGATCGGGGTGCGCGCCGCCCACGGCGATTCGGCGAACGCGGCCTGCAACGCGGCCAGATCCCGGGTATCGCCCACGCCGGAGTCCGCCGCGCCCGGCAGGTCGGCGAGATCGAACAGGCACTCGGCGCCGTAGAACTGCTGGACCCAGGCGTGAAACGCATTGCCGAGCAACGCATGCTGATCGGGGCGGGTCGGCAACCGATGCCTGAGACGCCGCGCCGCGCCCGCGGGGTCACGGGCCAGGTCAACCAGGCCGCTCACCGACAGCTGGCTGGGCAACGCCCCGGTGGGCGGTGCCGCCAACCGCGCACGCTCGGCCAATAGCGCGTCGACATCGGCCGCCCAGCCCTCGATGTCGGCGCCCCGCTCTCCCACGTCGCCCGACATCGCACGGGTGACCAACGCCGCGCCGCGCTCGACATCGACGCGCCGGGCGGCCAGCGGATCGGCTGGCCAGACCGCCTCGAGAGTGTTGTCGCGCAACGGGTTCCGGTCACCGTCGGCGGGCGCGGGTGCCCACCGGTCCACCACCCCGCAGGGCTCGCCGGCCGCGGCCGAACGGTCGATGACTTCCTTGATCTCGCACAGGAAATCCGACGGCCCGCGCGGTTTGATCCCGGTGGCGCCCCAGTGGTGGCCCGACACCAGCAAGGTGTCCTCGGCGCGCGTGATGGCGACATACAGCAGCCGGCGCTCCTCGTCGACGCGCCGCCGTTCGAGCTGGCGGCGATGCTCGGAGATCTTGTCGGACAGCTGCTTTCGATTGGTGACGTCGGTGACGTCCAGCACCGGGATGCCGAGTGCGCCCGCCGAGGCGCGGTCGCCCCGCAACAGGGGGGGCAGCTCGGCCGCGTCGGTGAGCCAGGAGCTCCTGGAGGCGGTCGACGGGAAGACGCCGCCCGACAGGTGCGCCACCGCCACCAGCTGCCACTCCAGCCCCTTGGCGGAGTGCACCGTGAGCACCTGGACGCGGTCACGCGCGGCGACCACCGGGGCGGGCGGCAATCCGTTCTCCACCGACTCCGCCAAGTCCAGGAAGGCCAGCAGCCCCGAAACCGATGTCGTTGCGCTGCGGTCCGGTCCGCCGGCGGCGTCGGCCCGCTCGGCGTAGCCCGCGACGACGTCGGCGAACGCGTCGAGGTGTTCGGTGCCGGTCCAGCCCGCGTTCGCGCCCGCCGCGGCGCGGACCTCGCATTCGACGCCCAGCACTCGGCGCACCTCGCCGACCAGGTCCGGCAGCGAATGACCGAGGTGGCCGCGCAGCGCGCGCAGCTCGGCGGCCAGCGCGGCGACGCGCTGAAATCCCGCGGCCGAATACGCTTCGGCCGGGCCGGGATCGGCGATGGCGTCGGCCAGGCACGCGGCGTCGGCGTCGGGGCCCGCGGCCATCGCGATCGATTCCGGCGCGGCGGCCACGCCCGCGCCCGGGGCGTCGGCGAGTTGGCGGGCACGCCGCCAGAGCGCGGCGATGTCCCGGCCCCCGATGCGCCAGCGCGGGCCCGTGAGCACCCGCATCGCCGCCGCGCCCGCGGTCGGGTCGGCGACCAGCCGCAGCACCGCCACGACGTCGGCGACCTCGGGAACGGAAAGCAGCCCCGCCAATCCGACCACCTCGACCGGGACTCCCCGGGCGCGCAGGGCATCGGCGATCGGGGCGGCGTCGGCGTTGCGGCGCACCAGGACCGCGGCGGTCGGCGGGCTCACGCCGTCGGCCCGGGCCCCCCGGTACCGCGCGGCGACCTCATCGGCGATCCACTCCCGTTCGGACTGCACATCGGCGAGCAAGGCGCAGCGAACGCTCCCGGGCGGGGCGTCCGGGCGCGGTCGCAGGGCGCGCACGGCGACCGATCTGCGGCGCGCCTCCGCCGATATGGCGTTGGCCAGCTGCAGGGTCCGCGGCGGGTTGCGCCAGCTGGTCCGCAGCTCCAGAACCGGCGCCGGGGTGCCGTCGGCGAGGGGGAAGTCGGTGGTGAAGCGCGGCAGGTTGGTCGCCGAGGCGCCGCGCCAGCCGTAGATCGACTGGATCGGGTCACCGACGGCGGTCAGCGCCAGCCCGTCGTCGGCGCCACCGCCGAACAACGCCGACAGGGCGACCCGCTGGGCATGCCCGGTGTCCTGGTACTCGTCGAGCAGCACCACCCGGTAGCGGCCCCGCAGGTCCTCGCCGACCTGCGGGAAGTTCGCCGCCAGCCGCGCCGCGCAGGCCATCTGCACGCCGAAGTCCATGGTCTTCGCGGCGCGCATGCGCTCGTGCAGCGCGTCGAGCAGCGGTACCAGCTCGGTGCGCTGGGTCTGGGTGGCGAGCAGCCGCAGCAGCCACTGGCTGGGCCCGCGCTCGCGCTGATAGGGGCCCGCCGGCAGGGTGTGGATCAGCCGCTCCAGCTCCAGGTGGGTATCGCCGAGCTGGCGGGTGTCCACCAGGTGTTCGGCCAGTTGCCCCCACAGCCGCAGCACCATCGACGTCACTGCGGCGGGGGTCTTGTCGGTGTGCAGCTCGCCCCGGTACCCGCTCACGACGTCGAAGGCCAGCTGCCACAGCTCGGTCTCGCCGAGCAGCCGGGTGTCGGGCTCGATGGGCAGTAACAAGCCGTAGTCGCGGATCAGCGAACCCGCGAAGGCGTGGTAGGTGCTGACCGTCGGCACGCCCGCCGGTTCCGCGGGAGCCGCCCCGTCGGGGCCCAACCCGACGCCGGCCAACCGGGCCAGCCGGGACCGCACCCGGCGCAGCAGCTGGCCGGCGGCCTTGCGGGTGAACGTCAGCCCCAGCACCTGGCCGGGGTCGGCGTAGCCGTTGGCGACCAGCCACACCACCCGCGCGGCCATGGTCTCGGTCTTTCCGGCGCCGGCGCCCGCGATGACGACCAGCGGGCCGGGCGGCGCCGCGATCACGGCGGCCTGCTCATCGGTGGGCGGGAAAAGTCCCAGCGCGCAAGCTAATTGGGCGGGGCTGTAGCGCGCGTTCACTGCGCCGCCCCGTCGGCGTGGGCCGGACACGAGGGTCTTACGGGGCAGTGCGAGCACCCGTCGTTGCGCCGGGCGACGAACCGGGGACCGGCGGTCGCCTCGGCCGCGCGCCGGACCAGCCGGCGCCATTCGTCGCGGGCGGCCGGCGTCAGCGGATCCTGCTCGCGCTCGGTGGCGCCCGAGGCGCCGCCCTTGCCGACGTAGACCAGCCGCGCGCCGCCCGGTTCGGAATCGGCCGACTCCCCGGTCACCATTCCTTCGGCCACCGCCAGCTGATACATCGCCAGCTGGGCATGTTGTTGGGCATCGTCTTTACTGACCGGCGTCTTGCCGGTCTTGATGTCGACGATCACCAGGCGGCCGGCGGCGTCGCGCTCCAGCCGGTCGACGCGTCCGCGCAGCCGGACCTCGCCCCCGCCGTCGGCGGACGCGCCGAGGGTTCCGTCGATCTCGACTTCGACGCCGACCTCGGTCAGCTCGCCCCGGGTCCGGGCCCGCCAGTCGACGAAGGCCTCGATCATCGCGCGGTGGCGCTCCAGCTCGTTGGCCGCATGCCACTCGGCCTCGAACGGCAGATGCCGCCACGCGCGGTCCAGCTCGGCCAGCAACTCGGTTGCACTCCGCTGCGGCTCGGCGACCAGGGCGTGCAGCACCGAACCGATGGTGGAGCGCAGATCACGCGGGTTGGTTCCACCATGCCGTTCGGCCAGCCAGCGCAGCGGGCAGTCGTTGAGCATCTGCAGGGTCGACGGGGTCAACGTGACCGCCTCGCCGTCGCCACGCAGCGGTTCGCCGGTGCTGACGGGGACCAGCCCATGCCAGGCCGCCGGGTCGGCGCCCGGGACGCCGGCCCGGGCCAGTCGCGCCAGTTCCCTTGCCGCGCAGGCACGCTCGGCGTCGTCGATGGCGCCGTCCGGTGCGCACACGACGCCGCGCAGCCGGCCCACCAGCGCGGTGGCGGACAGCACCCGGGGCGCCGAGACGGGTTGCGCGGCCGGGGTGTCGCCGCCGCCGTCCGCCCACCGGGCGAGTTCGTCGCAGAACGCGGACGGTAGCGCGGCCTCGCAGTCCGCTCCGCCGGTGTCGCTGTCCACGGCGGTCACCAGCAATCGGCGGCGGGCCCGGCCCATGGCCGCCACCAGCAGCCGCCGCTCCTCGGCCAAAAGGGGCGCCCGCACGGACGCGTCGCCGGTGACGCCGTCCAGCACATCCAGCAACCGCTGGGTGCCCAGCACGCCGCCGCGCGGAGCGGTGTTGGGCCACAACCCCTCTTGCAGCCCCGCGATCACCACCAGGTCCCATTCGTGACCAAGGGCGGCGTGCGCGCTGAGCACCCGCACCTGGTCCACGGCCGAGACCGGCTCCTGGTTCACGCCGGGCAGGTGCAGGGCGGCGACGTGCTCGACGAGGCCGCGCAGCGACGCCCCCGAGGTGCGGGAAACGTATTGATCGGTGATGTCGAACAGCGCGGTCACCGCCTCCAGGTCGCGGGTGGCCTGCGCCCCGGCGGGTCCGCCGCGTTCGGCGGCCGCCAGCCAGCGCTGCTGCAAGCCGGAGCGGTGCCAGGCGGCCCACAGGGTGTAGCGCGGGTCCTGGCCCGCACGATGGCAGCGCGCGGCGGCGTCCAGAACGGCGCGGACGCGGTGCACCGGGCGGAACTGCGGGCCCCGCGGCGGCGCGTCGCCGCAGAGCGCGCCGGCCAGCAGGCCCGCGGCGTCATCCGGGGCGCGATCGGGGTTGGCCCGCTGCAGTGTCCGGCGCAGCTGCCGCAGCGAAACCGGGTCGACGCGACCGATGGGACCGGTCAACAGGGCGAGTGCGCGTTCGCCGTCGAGCCCGTCGGCGGTGGCGGACAGGACGGTGAGCAGCGCCCGGGCCGCGGGCTCGTCGGACAGCGGTCCGCTTGCCGCGGGCGCGGCCACCGGCACCCCCGCGGCCGCCAACGCGCGCGGCAACCGGGCGCCGGCCCGCGGCACCGACCGGACGATGACCGCCATCTGCGACCACGGCACGCCGTCGACCAGGTGCGCGCGCCGCAGCGTGTCGGCGATCATCGCCGCCTCCGCGTGCGCCGACGCGGCCAGGCGCACCGCGACCGATCCCTCCTCGGGCCCGGTGCCCTCGATCCGGCGGCCGCCGCTTCCGCCGGGCAGCCGGTGCGCGACGCCGCTGACGGCCCGCGCCACCGCCGGCGCGCAGCGGTGCGAGACCGTCAGCATCACCGACGGTGCACCGCCCGCCAGCAGTCCGGCGGATTCCCCGCCACGGAAGCCGAACACCGCCTGATTGGGGTCTCCGGCGATCACGGCCAGCTCGGTGCCGGCCGCGAGCACCCGGACCAGGCGAGCCGCCTGCGGGTCGAGTTGCTGGGCGTCGTCGACCAACAAGACCCGCACCCGCGCCCGCTCGGCGGCCAGCAGCTCGGGATCGACCGCGAAGGCCTCCAGGGCGGCGCCCACCAGCTCGGCGGCGCCGAGGGCGGGCGTCGTCGCCTGGGGGGCCGCCGTTCCCACCGCCGCCCGCAGCAGCATCACCTGCTCGTACTGCCGGGCGAACCGGCCGGCGGCCGCCCATTCCGGGCGCCGGTGACGACGGCCAAGCCGCTCCAGCTCCTGCGGGTCCACGCCGCGTTCGGCGCAGCGCGCCAACATGTTTCGCAGTTCGGTGGCGAAGCCCGCGGTGGTCAGCGGGGGGTGTAGATGGGCGGGCCACCCGGTGGCCCCGCGCGGGCCGTCCTCGAGGTCGCCGGCCAGCAACTCCCTGATGATGACGTCCTGTTCGGCGCTGGTGACCAGCCGAGGGGGTGCATCCCCGGCCCGCTCGGCTGCCCGCCGCAAGACCGCATACGCGTAGCCGTGCACCGTGCGCACCAAGGGTTCGCGGACGGCGGCCCGGCAGGGGCCGGTGGCGCGGGGCCGCAGCAACGCCGTCGTCAATGTGGCGCGCGCCGTCGTCCCCAGCCGGCCCGAACCGGTAAGCAGCAGAACCGATTGCGGGTCCAGGCCGGCGTCGATCTGAGCGACCGCGGCATGCACCAGCAGGCTGCTCTTGCCGGTGCCGGGCCCGCCCAGCACCCGGACCGGCCCGCGCGCACCGGGCAGCAGCAGAGCCCGCGCCTCGCTGTCCCAGGTGTACGACATGGCTGCATGCAATCACCAGGGTCTGACAAGTCGGTCCGACCCGAACCGGCCGCGGCCCCTACGCTGGAGTCCGCGGACAGCCCGCCCAACGGTCAGGAAGGTAGGTAATCGTGACAGACGTCGAACGCGGCTTTCCCAGCGACGAAGCGCCCGAGGGCGACGCCGCGGAACAGCTGCAGCCCGTCGACTTCGATGACGAGGCCGGCTTGGACACCGAATATCTGACCACCGCCGACCGCGAGGCGAACGAGGCCGACGTGATCGAGCAGGCCTACGTCGTCCCCACCGACGACGAGTGGGAGGACGGGCGCTGAGCCCGCGAGCGGCCGTGTCCACGGCCGGCGCGGTCGACCGGTGACCGCCGACCTCCACGTGCACCGCTACGGCCCGCCCGGTCCGGTGCGCGTGCTGGCGCTGCACGGGTTGACCGGCCACGGGCAGCGCTGGCAGCAGCTGGCCGGTCTGCTGCCCCAAATCGCCTTCGCCGCACCGGATCTGATCGGCCACGGCAGGTCGTCGTGGGACGCGCCGTGGACCATCGACGCCAACGTCGCCGCGATGGCCGCGCTGCTCGACGACACGGCCGACGCGCCGGTGCTGGTGGTGGGGCACTCCTTCGGCGGCGGGCTCGCCATGCAGCTGGCCGCGACGCGGCCGGACCTCGTGGCCGCGCTGCTGCTCCTCGACCCGGCGGTCGGACTGGACGGCGGGTGGATGCGCGAGATCGCCGACGCGATGTTGTCCTCGCCCGACTACCCCGACGCCGGGGAGGCGCGCCTGGAAAAGCTGCACGGCTCCTGGTCGGACGTGGACCCCGCCCTGCTCGACGCCGAGATCGACGAGCACCTGATCGAGCTGCCGGGCGGCCGGTACGGCTGGCGCGTCAGCCTGCCGGCGATGATGGCGTACTGGAGCGAGCTGGCTCGCGACATCGTGTTCCCGCCGGCCGGGACGGCCACGGTGCTGGTGCGGGCCAAGCGCACGTCGCCGCCGTACGTCGGCGACCACTTGATCACCGGCCTGCAGGACCGGTTGGGATCGGGGTTCCGGCTGCTGGACTTCGACTGCAACCACATGGTGCCCTACGCGGCGCCGGCGGAAGTGGCGGCGCTGACGCGCGAGCTGCTGGGAGCCGGCTGATCGTGGCGCCGGTGACCGACGAGCAGATCGAGCGGGTGCGCGCGCTGGTCGCCTCGATACCGTCCGGCAGGGTCACGACCTACGGCGACATCGCCGACGTCGCAGGGCTTTCCAGCCCGCGCATCGTCGGCTGGATCATGCGGACCGACTCCTCGGATCTGCCGTGGCACCGGGTGATCACCGCCTCCGGGCGCCCGGCGCGTCACCTGACCACCAGGCAGCTGGAGCTGCTGCGCGCCGAGGGAGTCCTGGCCACCGACGGCAGGATCGCGCTGCGCGAGGTCCGTTACGACTTCGGCCGCTAGAGCACCAGCCGGACCAGCGCCGCTGTCCGGGCCAGCCCGGGGAAGGCCTCGGCCGTCGACCGCGGGTGCAGCGCATGGACCGCAAGCCGGAACATCAAGGCGCGCAACAACATCTGCGGCCATTCCGGCAACGCGTTCCAGCGTTCGATGAGTCCGTCGTCGGCCTCGCCCCAGGACAGGGCGTCGACGACGACCACACCGGCCGCCCACGACGCCGGCCGCCAGTAAGGGGTGATGTCGGTGATGCCCGGGGCCGCGGTGCCGACGAAAAGCACTGTGCCGTAAAGGTCTCCGTGCACCACCTGGTTCGGGCTCTTGGTCGGCCGGCGCAAGGTGGCCAGCTGGTTGATCAACTCCACCGACCGCTGGGCGTCGGCCGTCGGCGGAGCCGTCCGGGCGCCCGGGGGCACGGAGGCCAGCGGCCGTTCCTCCCAGGCGGCGCGGTCGGCGGCGATGAAGATGTCGACGTCACCCCACGGCGCGGTGGGCCCCTGGGTCAGGAACCGGGGGCGTTCCAGTTTGCCGGTCGCCTCGTGCAGGCGCACCGCCGCCGAGACCACCTCGTCATGGCGGGGCTCCGGCGTCCCGGCGACGAAGGTGTCCGCCCGCCACCCCGAAACCACGTATCGGCCATCCGTCGAGCGGACCGGGCGGGCCAGCCGAACCCCGTCGACGAACAGCGTCTCCCGCACTCGGGCCGACCAGGCCGCCCTGGCGTGGTCGGCCACCAACGACAGGACGACTTCGCCGCAGCGCCAGCCGCCCTCCCAGCTGGCGCCTAGATAGACGGGCTGCACACCGGTCAAACCAAACGCCGCCAGCACATGCTCCGGCGGTGGCTCGACATTCACACGGGAAGCTTAGACGAGGGGACCTGCGGCGATCGCGAGCGCGGCGAAGCCGGGCGCGGCGGGTCGCCGCACAGAAGCACCACGGCGATCGCGAGCGCGGCGAAGCCGGGCGCGGCGGGTCGCCGCACACAAGCACCACGGCGATCGCGAGCGCGGCGAAGCCGGGCGCGGCGGGTCGCCGCACAGAAGCACGGCCTATCGGGTCAGTACATGACCATGTCGGGTTGCATCTGTTGCGCCCACGCCACGATGCCGCCCTGCAGATGCACCGCGTCGGAGAATCCGGCCTTGCGCACCGCCGCCAGGGCCGCGGCCGATCGCACGCCCGTCTTGCAGTACAGGACCGGCATCCGGTCCTGCGGGAGCTTTGCCAGACCCTCACCGGAGTCGATCGCGGACTGCGGGATCAACTGGGCCCCGTCGATGTGGTTGATCTCCCACTCGACCGGTTCGCGGACGTCGATCAGCGCCAGCTTCCTGCCCGAGTCCAGCAGCTCGCGCAGTTCCCGCGGGGTGATGGCGGAGCCGGCGACGGGCGAACCGGCGTCGCCGGCCGCGGCACCGCAGTACTGCTCGTAGTCGATCAACTCGGTGATCTTCGGCGCCGCAGGGTCCTTGCGGATCGCGATGGTGCGGTAGGACATTTCCAGCGCGTCGTAGAGCATCAACCGGCCCAGCAGCGACTCGCCGAGCCCGGTGATGAGTTTGATCGCCTCGGTGCCCATCACCGACGCGATCGAGGCGCACACGATGCCCAGCACGCCGCCCTCGGCGCACGACGGCACCGTGCCGGGTGGCGGCGGCTCCGGGTAGAGGTCGCGGTAGTTGAGGCCCCGCCCGCCGGGCGCGTCCTCCCAGAACACCGAGACCTGGCCCTCGAACCGGTAGATCGACCCCCACACGTACGGCTTGGCGGCCAGCACGGCGGCGTCGTTGACCAGGTACCGGGTGGCGAAGTTGTCGGTGCCGTCCAGGATCAGGTCGTACTGCGCGAACAGGTCGACGGCGTTGCTCGAGTCCAGCCGGAACTCGTGCAGGCGCACCCGGACCAGCGGGTTGATCGCGGCGATCGACTCCCGCGCGGATTGGGCCTTGGACCGTCCGACGTCGGCCACGCCGTGGATGATCTGGCGCTGCAGGTTGGACTCGTCGACGACGTCGAAATCCACGATGCCGATCGTTCCGACGCCGGCCGCGGCCAGATACAGCAGTGTGGGGGCACCGAGCCCGCCCGCGCCGATCACCAAGACCCGGGCGTTCTTGAGCCGCTTCTGCCCGTCCACGCCCAGGTCGGGGATGATCAGATGGCGGCTGTAGCGGGCCACCTCATCGCGGGTCAGCTCCCCCGCCGGCGCCACGAGAGGCGGCAGTGAGGTCTGGGATGTCGACACGCCCGAACATCTCCTCGGTCTCGATTGCGGTTCGTCGTCCACAACCATCACATCAGCCGCCGAAGTGCACGGCAATGAATTCAATCGCCGGTCAGGCGATCGGGAACGGCCAGGGGTTGAATCGGCAGGTCTTCCCGTCGGCCTTGACGAAATCCGGGTCGAACTGGGCGGCATCGTCATTCGAGGTGGAGAACGTCTGCTGCATCATCACCGGCGCCAGAGCGCCCTGCTGCTCGCAGGGCTCGTGGCGCACGTACCCGATGGCGTGGCCGACCTCGTGGTTGATCACGTACTGGCGATACGAGCCGACGTCCCCCTCGAAGGGCACTGCTCCGCGCACCCAGCGCGCCTCGTTGATGAAGACTCGCGACTGCCGGTCCTTGCCGAACGACGGGTTGTAGCAGGACGTTTCGAGGCGAAATTCGTAGCCGCAGCCCTCGCGGACCGTCACCGGGGATACCAGGGAGATCCGGAAGTCGGGATTGCCGTTATCGATCCGGATGAACCCGAATTGCGGGTTGTGGGTCCAGCCCTTCGGGTTGGCCAGCGTCTGGTCGACCATCTGGGCGAACGCGGTGTCACCGCCGAACATGGTCTCGTCGATGCCGTTCTCCACCTCGACGGTGTACCGAAACACCTTGACGGTGCCCTGGCCGATCTGCGGCGTCGTGCCGGGCACCACATGCCAGGTCTTGTCGCCCGCCTCGGTGAACGGGCCGCCGTCCGGCAGCGTCCCGGCGGGCAGGTTCGCGTCGAACGCCGCGAGCCCGCGTGGCGGCGCGTCGATGATCGACGTGCCCACCGCGCCGATCGCCTGCGGGCTCTGGATGGGCTGATTGGCCGTCGGCTTCCTGGCGCTGGTGCCGGTGATCGTCTGGTAGACCACCACCACGGTGACCACCGCCAAAACGGGCAGCGCGTACGCGCGCCAGCCGTAGGTGGACACGAACCGTCCCAGCCAGGTCTGTTTGCGCCACTGCCGCGGCCGCTCCCGGTCGGCCCTTGCCCGTCCGGCGTCGCGGGCGACCGGGTCGCGCAGGGCGCGAAGCGGTTCCCGCCACTCGTCCCGCAGCACCGGCACGCGACCGGTGCCGCGCGAAGGCCGCTGGGACATCATTTCCCCAGGATTACACAGTCGGCTGGTGCGGCCGCCCTTGGCGCGCCCGAATGCGCCCAGCGACACCGCTTTCTGCCTGCGACGACGGCGGCGACGACAACGGCGGGCACGGCTCGGGTAGTAATGTCTCTCGCAATGAGCCGCGCGCGGCTGGCCCAGTCTTGCCGGCGGCCGGTTGCCGACACATCAGATGAGGACTCGATGAGCGAACTCGCCAAACCCGCGGCGCGGCGTGCCGTCAAGTCGGCCGACCGCGGTCGGCCCGGGGACGGCATTGCGGCATCGAGCCGGCGCGGAAACCGGTTGCCCCGGGACGAACGCCGGGGCCAGCTGCTCATCGTGGCCAGCGATGTGTTTGTCGATCGCGGCTATCACGCCGCGGGCATGGACGAGATCGCCGACCGTGCCGGGGTCAGCAAACCGGTTTTGTATCAACACTTTTCGAGCAAACTTGAGCTCTACCTGGCGGTGCTCGCCCGGCACGTCGAGAACCTGGTCTCCGGCGTGCAGCAGGCGTTGAACACCACCACCGACAACCGCCGGCGGTTGCACGCGGCGGTCCAGGCGTTCTTCGACTTCATCGAGCACGACAGCCAGGGTTACCGGCTGATCTTCGAGAACGACTACGTCACCGAGCCCGAGGTGGCCGCGCAAGTGCGGGTCGCCACCGAATCGTGCATCGACGCGGTGTTCGCGTTGATCAGCGCGGACTCGGGCCTCGACCCGCACAGGGCCCGGATGATCGCGGTGGGGCTGGTCGGCATCAGCGTCGACTGTGCCCGCTACTGGCTGGACTCCGACCGCCCGATCTCCAAGGCGGACGCCGTCGAGGGCACCGTCGCGTTCGCCTGGGGCGGGCTGTCACACGTGCCGCTTACTCGCCTTTAGCGCCCTTCCCGGTGAGTTTGCCGACTTCGGAGCCGATACCGAAGCCGACCCGGCGCGCGTCGGCCGGCCCAATCTCGACGTAGGCGATCTTGCTGGTGTGCACCAGGAAGCGGCGCCCCCGCTCGTCGTTCAGCCTCAGCAGGCCCGGCCCCTCGCTCAGCGCCGCGCTGACCAGCTCTTCGACTTCGGCCGGCGTCTGCGCGCTGGAGAGCACCAGCTCGCGCGGACTGTCCGTAATACCGATCTTGACCTCCACGGTCACCCCTTCCGTTGGTATTGAAGTCGACAGACCTGTCAGCTGCAGGCTAGTGGACGCGGCGGACCCGCATCCCCGACGGTCCCCGCCGCGCGGTTCGCGGCGGGCGAAGCCCCGGTCGCGAGCGGATAACGATTCGCTTCCAGCTGTGCGCAGTGCCGGGTTCGGCGGGCGATCCGTGCTTTCACATCGCTAACTTCGGCACCATGGGTACCACACTGGCCGATCTCGACAGGGTGCGGGACTACCCCGACGACGAGACCGACGAGCTCTACGAAGCCGACTCCTACCCCGAGGGCGACTACACCTGGACCGGCTGGCCCGCCGAGCTGCGCTGGCGCCCGGCCACGGCGATCCTGGGCGCCGTGGTGGCCGTCGGCGCGATCGCGACCGCGGTCATCATCAACAGCGGCGACAGCGCCTCGACCAAGGCCACCCTGGCGCCGGCGCCCCAGCCGGTGACGTCCGCGCCGGCGACGACGAAAAGCTCGGCCGCGCCCAGCGCGCAGCCCAGCCCCTCGCGCACGGCCCCTTTGCCGCCCGAAACGTTCACCACGGTGACCCCGCCGCCCAGCGCATCGCCCAGCCTGGCGCCCACCGGAGCGCCGACCGCCGCGCCGCCCCTGACGCTGACGCCCCCGCCGTCGGCCGCGCTGAACCCACGCACCGTCGTCTACAGCGTCACCGGCACCAAGCAGCTGCTGGACTTGGTCAACATCGTCTACACCGATGGGCAGGGCTACTCCCAGACCGAGTTCAACGTGTCGCTGCCGTGGACCAAGGCGGTGATCCTGAATCCCGGCGTGCAGAACCCGTCGGTGGTCGCGACCAGCTTCTACGGGCGGCTCAACTGCTCGATCGTCAACGCCGCGGGTCAACTGGTGGCCGCGTCGGCCAACAACTCGAGCCTGGCGACCTGCACGCGCTGAATCCGATGGCCGTGACCCGCTGCACCCGGCTGCGCCGCGCTTGCGATCACGGCTGAGTCCGGTGGCCGTGACCCGCCACGCCCGGCTGCGCCGCGCTTGCGATCACGGCTGAGTCCGGTGGCCGTGACCCGCCACGCCCGGCTGCGCCGCGCTTGCGATCACGGCTGAGTCCGGTGGCGGCGACCCGCCGCACCCGGCTGCGCCGCGCTTGCGATCACGGCTGAGTCCGGTGGCCGTGACCCGCCACGCCCGGCTGCGCCGCGCTTGCGATCACGGCTGAGTCCGGTGGCCGTGACCCGCCACGCCCGGCTGCGCCGCGCTTGCGATCACGGCTGAGCGTCAGCTCAGACCCAGTTCACGCATCCGTCGGTCGTGCGTGTGCTGCAGCCGGTCGAAGAAGGCGCTGAGCTGGCCCAGGCTGCCGGTTCCCGTCACGACGAGGTCGACCAGCTCGTCATGGTCGGCCAGCAGGTACTGCGCCTGCGTGATCGCCTCACCGAACAGGCGACGCGACCACAGCGCCAGCCGGCTGCGCTGCTTGCCGCTGGCGGTCACCGCGGCGCGCACCTCGGCGACGACGAACTGCGAATGCCCGGTCTCCGACAGCGCCGCCCGCACCACGTCGGCGATCTCGTCGGGCAGCCCGTCGGCGATCTCCAGGTACAGGTCGGCGGCCAGCGCGTCGCCGACATAGGTCTTGACCAACGCCTCCAGCCACGTGCTGGGCATCGTCAGCCGGTGGTAGTTCTCCAGCGCCGAGACGTACTTCGACATCGCCGAGACCACGTCGACCCCGCGGGCCTCCAGGGCGTCGCGCAGCAGCTCGTAGTGCTGCATCTCGGCAGCGGCCATGCTCGCCATCGAAATCCGTCCCCGCAGGTCGGGAGCCATCCGCGCCTCGTCGGTGAGCCGGTAGAACGCGGCGATCTCGCCGTACGCCAGGACCGCGAACAACTCGTTGACGCCCGGGTGGTCGGCCGGCAGACGAGGGCCCGGCGAACCGTCCCCCCGGTCGGCTTCCAGGTCGGCTTCGGAGGGCTGCCAAGAGGGCCGGGTCATGGCAACACTGTAGTCGGCGGGCCCGGCGCAAAATGGGGCCCAGCTGTCGACCGGCTATCATGTATGTAGATAGCGGCTGTATTGCTTCAACAAAGCCGCTATCGGCGAAATGTGCGTGCACAGCTGGCCCGCCCGAGCAGGGCCGGCGCCTCGGCGACGTATTCGGAGTCGGAACTCGTGCGCGCGTGACCGCGACAGAGAAACACCGACACAAACCGATATGTCACCGAAAGGCTTACTACCCACGCATGAGCACACTGACCAGCACAACTGAATTGACCTTTGCCAATCTTGGCGTCCGCGACGAGATCGTGCGCGCGCTTGCGGAAAAGGGCATCGAGAGCCCCTTCGCGATCCAGGAACTGACCCTGCCCATGGCGCTCGCCGGCGATGACCTGATCGGCCAGGCGCGCACCGGCATGGGCAAGACCTTCGCCTTCGGGGTCCCGCTGCTGCAGCGCATCACCGCCAGCACCGCCACCCGCCCGCTCAACGGCACACCACGCGCCCTGATCGTGGTGCCCACCCGCGAGCTGTGTCTGCAGGTCACCGACGACCTGACGCTGGCGGCCAAGTACCTGATCGCCGACGGCGGCCGGCCCCTGTCGGTGGTCCCCATCTACGGCGGGCGCCCCTACGAGCCGCAGATCGAGGCGCTGCGCGCCGGCGCCGACGTCGTGGTCGGCACTCCGGGGCGGCTGCTCGACCTCAGCCAGCAGAACCACCTGCAGCTGGGCGGCCTGTCCGTGCTGGTGCTCGACGAGGCCGACGAGATGCTCGACCTGGGCTTCCTGCCCGACATCGAGCGCATCCTGCGGCAGATCCCGACCGACCGGCAGTCGATGCTGTTCTCGGCGACCATGCCGGACCCGATCATCACGCTGGCCCGCACGTTCATGAGCCAGCCCACCCACATTCGCGCGGAGGCGCCGCACTCGGCGGCCACGCACGACACCACCGAGCAATTCGTCTACCGCGCCCACGCCCTGGACAAGGTGGAACTGGTGAGCCGGGTGCTGCAGGCCGAGGGCCGCGGCGCGACGATGATCTTCACCCGCACCAAGCGCACCGCGCAGAAGGTCGCCGACGAGCTCGCCGAGCGGGGCTTCAAGGTGGGCGCCGTGCACGGTGACCTCGGGCAGATCGCCCGCGAGAAGGCGCTCAAGGCCTTCCGGTCCGGCGACATCGACGTGCTGGTCGCCACCGACGTGGCCGCGCGCGGCATCGACATCGACGATGTCACCCACGTGATCAACTACCAGATCCCCGAGGACGAACAGGCCTACGTGCACCGCATCGGCCGCACCGGACGCGCCGGCAAGACGGGCGTCGCGGTCACCCTGGTGGACTGGGACGAGCTGCCCCGCTGGTCCATGATCGACAAGGCCCTGGGCCTGAACTGCCCCGAGCCCGCCGAGACCTACTCGAACTCGCCGCACCTCTACGAAGAGCTGGGCATCCCCGCCGAGGCCGGCGGCACCGTCGGCACCCCCAAGAAGCCGCAGGGCCCACGCCGCAACACCGAGCGTGACGGCCAGAAGACCGAGCGGTCCGGACGCGCCCGTTCCGGCGCGCCGCGGCGGCGCACCCGCGGCGGCCAGCCCGTCACCGGGCACCCCGGCGGGAACGCCGCGGCCGGCGCCACCACCGGCGAAGCCGCGGCAGAGGGGTCCGGCAAATCCGGGACCAGCCGGCGCCGGCGTCGGCGCCGCAAGCCCGCCGAAGCCGGCGCGCACGCCAACTAACCCGCGCGCCCACGGATGGTCAGACCCGAACGCCGCACCAAGGGCGACATCTTGGCCGCCGCGGCGATCGCGGTCGTGGTCGCTGCCGTCGCCTCGCTGATCTGGTGGACCAGCGACGCCCGGGCCACCATCAGCCGCCCGGCCGCCGTCGCCGCGCCCAACCAGAACCCCGCCCGGCAGGTGCCGGCCACGCTCAAGGAGCTGTGGACCGCGCCCAGTCCGGCCACCACCGCACCGGTGGCGGTCGGCGGCACGGTGATCACCGGCGACGGCCGCCGGGTCGACGGACGCGACCCCGGGTCCGGGCAGTCCCGCTGGAGCTACCAGCGCGACACCGACCTGTGCGGCCTCTCCTGGGTCTACCACTTCGCCGTCGCCGTCTACCGCGACGACCGCGGATGCGGCCAGGTGAGCACGCTCGACGGTTCCACCGGCCGCCGCGGCCCCGCCCGCAGCGGCTACGCCGACCCGCGCGTGCGGCTGTCCTCCGACGGCACGACGGTGCTGTCGGCCGGCGACACCCGGGTGGAACTGTGGCGCTCGGACATGGTCCGGATGGTGGCCTACGGCGAGACCGACGCGCGGGTGAAGCCCTCGACGCGCGGGCTGCACTCCGGCTGCAGGCTGGTCTCCGCGGCGGCCAGCTCGTCGGCCGTGTCGGTGCTGGAGAGCTGCGTGGACCAGGCCGACCTGCGGCTGGTGCTGCTG